>JAQXHF010000001.1 GCA_029007095.1 Clostridia bacterium
GCCTGCTCCTGCCGGAACTTCTCCGATAACCTTTGTCATATAGTCGTAAAGGCTGGTGTATTCTGTTTCCGTTCCCTCGGTAATGTTTTTCTTCTCGATATACATATCAATTTCGTCAAGGCAAAGATGATCTTTTACCCATTCGAGACATTTACCGGCTGTTTCAAGCTCTGCGAAGTAATTGAAGCTGTTAGGATCGGCTCCGACGATAGCGGCAATCATTGTAGCGGTATCGACAGACTGCTTTTCTACTACCGTTGATACCCAACCCGATGTTCCGGAATAAATATGAGTGTCACCGACAGCGCCGCTTCCTGCGCCGATTCCGATAAGCGAAGCGTCGCCGCCTCCGCCGAATACCGGAGTACCCTCGGCAAGTCCGAGCTTCTCGGCAGCCTGAGCGGTTACCTTGCCGACCATATCGGTTGATTTTACGATTTTAGGCAGATGATTCATATTTACCTTGAAAATGTCGCAGACGGATTTGCTCCAACCTTCTCTGCCTTTTCTTGTGTCATAAAGCAGGGTAGCGAAAGCCGAATCCTGCGTCATAGTGAATTCGCCCGTGCAGCGGCTTATAAGGAAATCCTTAACATCGAGCCACCAGCGTGTTTTCTTAAAGTTTTCGGGTTCGTTCTCCTCAACCCACTTGTATTTATAAACGGGATCTTTTACGCTGCATGCAACTGCTCCTGTCGCGGCGAGCGATTTGAGCAGGGGAACGATATTTGCTCCTGCTATCTGCAAACCGTGAGCCATATATTTTTTAAGCTGTTTTTTAGCTCTTTGATCCATATAGCTCATAGGTCGTCTGACGGGATCACCTTTTTCGTCAACAAGAACAAGCGCCTGCATCTGAGAGCAGAAAGAAATTCCGGCAATTTGATTCGGCTTAATGTCTGTTTTGTCAAAAAGTTCGCGCGTTGTTTTGCACATCGCGTCCCACCATTCTTCTGCGTCCTGTTCCGCTCCTCCGTCCTCGACCATATAGAGGTTGTATGAGCCGTAAGCATTTGCGACAGGCTTAATGGTTTTGTCAATTTCAAAAAGACAGGTTTTTAATCCGGTTGTACCTACATCGTAGGCTATGACATAAATTCCCATAAAAAGCAGCTCCTTGTAGTTAAATTGCTGTTAGCAATCTAATTATACCACACTTTTCAAAATTTGTAAAAAATAATAGAAAAAATATTTAATTTTTAAAAAAGTTGTGCTATAATGTAAATGTATTCCTATACTATAAGGAAAAATAATTCTATTTTCTTTAAGGAGGACATGGAAATGGCCAATTCTTTTGCAATTACTAATTATCTTGACGCTGATGCTGTAACGAAACAGCTTGATAATCTTATCAAAAAGCCGATTTACAGCGTTAAGCCGGAAGCTCTCAAAAAATACGAGGACGAGTATTTTAACAAGAAATGCTTAAAGTCCAAGGAAATGATCTCAACCGCCAAGAACAGAATCCCCGGCGGCGTTCAGCATAACCTTGCCTTTAACTATCCGTTCCCTCTCGTATTCACAAAGGCGTCAGGTGCAAAGCTTTATGATATCGACGGCAATGAATACTATGACTTCCTCCAGGCGGGCGGCCCGACAATTTTGGGAAGCAACCCTCCGGAGATAAGAGAAAAGGTTATCGAACTGCTCAATGACTGCGGTCCGTCAACAGGACTTTTCCATGAATATGAATATAAGCTTGCAAACAAAATTTGCGAGAGCGTTCCCTCTGTTGAAATGTTCCGTATGCTCGGTTCAGGTACAGAGGCTTGTATGTGCGCTGTCAGAGTTGCTCGTCTTGCAACAGGCAAAAAGAATATACTTAAAATGGGCGGTGCTTATCACGGTTGGTCGGATCAGCTCGCTTACGGAATGAGAATTCCCGGAACAAAGAACCTTCAATCGAGAGGCGTTCCGATGTTTGTATTCAAGCATACAGATGAATTCTTCCCGAATGATCTCGAAGACCTTGAAAAGAAGCTCAAGAAAAATCAGCTCAACGGCGGTACGGCAGGCGTATTTATAGAGCCTATCGGTCCTGAGAGCGGTACAAGACCGCTTAGCAAGGCGTTTGTTAAGGGCGTTGAAACTCTTTGCCGCAAGTACGGCGCATTGCTTATCTGTGACGAGGTTGTTTCGGGCTTCCGTATAGGAATGTCGGGTGCTCAGGGATACTTCGGAATTGATCCCGATATAACAATATTCGGTAAGATAATTGCCGGCGGATATCCGGGAGCAGGCGGAATAGGCGGTCACAGAGATGTTATGGCTCATCTCGGCGCAGGTCTTGATTCATCAGGCAAAAAAGTTAAAAAGGCTATGTGCGGCGGTACTATGGCGGCAACTCCGCTTTCTTGCTGTGCAGGTTATTATACTCTTTGTGAAATAGAAAAAACAAACGCTTGCGAAAAGGCCGGCAAGATGGGCGACAGACTTATCAAGGGTATTCAGAAATCCATCGAAAAGCATCATCTTCCTTTCGTAGCATTCAATCAAGGCTCTATATGCCATCTTGATACGGTTGGCACTATGCACTTTGCGATTGATTGGTCTAAGCCGTGGCAGCTTCCGGAAATCTTGAAGCAGACCGGAGCTCGTCAGAAAGAAATGGAGCATATGGGCGCGGCATATATGGCAGAGGGTATGGTTACTCTTGCGGGCAGCCGTCTCTACACGAGCGCTGCATATACCGAAGAAATGATAGATGACGCGATTGCGCGCTTTGACCGTGTATTTGATAACTGCGGCAGACTTGTTTAATTTCATTAAGGAGAAAATGCTATGGCTTATACAGAAAATGAAGCGAGAGCACTTGTTGTTGAAGCCGGCAACAAGCTCGTTGAAAAAGGCTTAATTGCACGAACATGGGGCAATGTAAGCGCAAGAATTTCTGATTCAAAATTTGTTATCACGCCGAGCGGCAGAGCTTACGAAACGCTCACTCCCGCAGATATGGTTGTCGTTAATATCAAGGATTGCTCTCACGAGGGCGACGCTAAGCCTTCGAGCGAAAAGGGTATCCACGCTGACGCTTATAAGCTTCACCCGGAGGTTAATTTTGTAATTCATACTCATCAGGTGAACGCTTCTGTTTACGGCGCGGCAGGCAAGCCTCTTGACAGTATCCCGGAGGAATACCGCGAACTGCTCGGAGACTATGTTCCGGTGGCCGATTACGGTATGCCGTCAACCGATACTTTGAGAAATGCCGTCAGAACCGCATATTCTGAGAATCTCGGCAGTAAAGCCGTTCTTATGAAGCATCACGGCACGGTTTGTCTCGGTGAGAGCTTCGACGAAGCGTTTGAGGTAGCTTCCGAGCTTGAAAAGGTTTGTCAAATCAAATTGCAGAAAATGTATCAGCTTTATGAGGGTACAAAGGATTATTCTTATAAAGATTATCTCAATAATTACATTAAGCATAACGGCGGCGGAAATTTGCCCAAGAGCGTACCTGACCTTGGCAGCAGTTTCAGATGCGGTGATGAGTTCTATATCACTTTCAGGAACGGAAGTGTTTTCTCTGTGAATATAAATTCAGGTAAGTGCGACACGAGTGAAAAGCTCCCGTTCGCTGTCAAAATACACCGTATGATTTACAAAACATCAAAGGTAAACCATATCAGGCATTTGGTGAACAGCAGTATTATTGCATACGGTATGAGTGGTAAGAGCATAAAACCGAGACTTGACGATTTTGCTCAGATAGCAGGAGTTGAAATTCCCAATATGAAGTGGGACGGTTCATCAGAGTCGGCAGGAGCTATTGCGAGAGCTTTTACGGGTAAAAACCTCGTGCTTATCAGGGGTGTCGGCGCTATCTGCACAGGTAGTTCGGCGAGCGATCTCGACGCTGTTGAGCTTGTTGCCGATAAAGAGTGCCGAACTCAGATCGGTGCGCTCTATCTTGATGCAGGCGAATCGTTAAGTCCTGTTGATTGCGGTGTTATGAGAGCTATATATGTGTTGAAATATTCCAAAAAAGCAAATAAATAAATAAATCAATAAATCAATAAATCAATGTTAAAAGCGGAGAGGTTCACTTGAATCTCTCCGCTTATTTATGTTATGCGATATTTTGTCAAAATTTGATGTTATCGTAGTCTATTTTTTTATCCTTGAAGAAGTATTCTTTGTCGTGTTCTCCGACCTCACGGAGAATTTTGCAGGGATTACCGACGGCTACTACATTGTCGGGCAGATCCTTTGTTACAACGCTTCCGGCTCCGACAACTACATTGTTACCGATAGTGATTCCGGGGAGTATTATCGCTCCTGCGCCTATCCAGCAATTTCTGCCGATATGAACCGCGGCATTATATTGGTACAGTTTTTCGCGAAGTTCGGGAAGAATAGGGTGACCGGCGGTGGCAACTGTGACATTAGGGCCGAACATCGTGCAATCACCGACATAAATATGAGTGTCGTCAACAAGCGTAAGATTAAAATTGGCATAAACATCACGGCCAAAATGCACATGTTTGCCGCCCCAGTTGGCATGAAAAGGCGGCTCTATATAGCAGCCGTCACCGATTTCGGCAAACATTTCATTTAGCATTGCTGTTCTTTTTTCTGCTTCGATAGGGCGAGTGGCGTTGTAGTCATACAGCTTTTCAAGGCATAAAAGCTGTTCTTTCATAATTTCGTCATCGTTTGGATAATATAGCTCACAGTTGTGCATTTTTTCTTTTTCTGTCATAAAAATCGCCTCGTTTTTTAAAAAAGTCCTGCTTCTTTACCGTTCTTTTGGTGCTGAGTCAAAGTCGAAGCATAGTAAAATGTCTCGCCTGACGGATCGGTAAGGAAGTAAACATAATCTGTATCTGCCGGGTTCAGCGCAGCGTTTATTGCCTTTACACCCGGATTGCAAATAGACCCTGCCGGCAGACCGTTACAGTAATATGTGCTGTAAAGCTCCATATATTTTTTAACATTATCGTTCTGCTCGTCAAAATCTTTTTCGGGATTATATCCGAGATATTCACCGAGACTGTTTTTTATATAGAATGTAGTTACATCGCTTTGCAGCTTTGGGAAAGACGGACTTTTGAGCCTGTTGTGAAAGACAGAGGATACATTTGCACACTCCGCGATATCCTTGTCGCACTCCTTTTGAATTATAGAAGCAAGCGTGATGATTTCATCAAGAGTAAATCCGAGTTCGGCGGCTTTGCTCTTCATTTCAGGCGTAATTTTCTGATTAAAATTCTTGATAAATTTATCAAGCGCGCTTTTTGCGTTGCTGTTTTTATAAAATTCATAGGTGTCGGGGAAAACATATCCTTCAAGCAGGAAAACGCGTTCCTCAGGATTGGAAATCTCTATACCCGTATAAGGCTCATTGCATACGGCAAGGAAATCTTCCGCCGTGCAAACGCCGTTTTGTTCGAGCCTTTCTGCAATATCAATAACCGTCATACCCTCAGGGAAAGTAATTTTAACCGTGTTCGGAGCAGTAGTGGTTTCTTCCACATCATTTTTACCTCCGCATGCTGTCAGAGAGCATATTGCAACGGAAATAACAAGTAAAATCGAAATTATTTTAACGAGCCTGTTCATTCGGTAAACATCCGTAATTTTACGGAACAGCACCCCTTTCTTTTTATATTAACATAATGATACAACATAATTCTTTTTATGTCAATCATCGTGTATTATGTCCGATTTTTAGCAATGTATTATGTTACGAATTCGGCAAATATTATTTACAGGACAAAAAATGAGTTGACTGCCCGAAGTATTTTTAACTTAGGGTAATATTCAGCTTTTTGTCCTATTTGGAAATGAAAGGAACGGTTATTCTATGAGCAATAAGAAAGGGAAGAAAAATAAAAAGTCAAAGCAAAAGCTTTCACCCGTAGTTGAGTCCATGCTTGACGAGTGGGAAACTTCAAATGATGATGACTCAACCGATATTCTCGGAAGTTATACCGGCAATCCGGTTGACGGAGTTCATCCGGAACAGGATTCCGATGACCTTTAAGCAAAATGCATAAAGGCTAAGTTCTTGATTTGTAAGTTTTGCCATAAAAGTTTTTCGGCGGAGGAGAAATCTTCTGCCGATTTTCCTTGACTATAAGGCTCATATGTATTAAAATAATAAAGTTATAGGTATTTTACTTTGCCGTAATATGCGGCTCGACTTTTTGCAGATTTATACGGTTTGCGTGTCTCGAACTGCGGACTTTTATGAAAAGGTGATTTTTAATGAAAAGAGAAGATGTCAGAAATGTTGCAATCATTGCACATGTTGACCATGGCAAAACTACATTAGTTGATGAAATGCTCAAACAGAGCGGAACTTTCAGGGCAAATGAGCAGGTTCAGGAGAGAGTTATGGACTCCAATGACCTTGAAAGAGAAAGAGGAATTACAATTCTTTCCAAAAACACTTCTATCCATTACGGGGATACAAAGATAAATATAGTTGACACTCCGGGCCATGCCGACTTCGGCGGAGAGGTTGAGCGTATCCTCACTATGGTTGACGGCGTTTTACTGCTTGTTGACGCTTTTGAGGGATGTATGCCTCAGACAAGATTTGTACTTAAAAAGGCTCTCAACCTTAAAAAGAAAGTTCTTGTTGTAGTCAATAAAATCGACCGTCCGGGAGCAAGACCTGCCGAGGTTATCGACGAGGTTCTCGACCTGTTTATCGAGCTTGGAGCCGACGACGATCAGATTGAATTCCCCGTTGTTTACGCTTCGGCAAAAGAGGGATATTCGTCGCTGGATCCCGATACGAGAGAGGGCGATATGAGACCGCTGCTTGACGCGATACTTGAACATATCGAACCGCCTGAGGGAGAGATAGACGCACCGTTGCAGATACTTTTTTCAAGCCTTGACTATGACGATTACATCGGCAGAATAGGCGTAGGCAGAGTTGAGCGAGGACGAATCGACAGAGGTGAGAGCGTAGTTCTCTGCAAGCAGGACGGCAGTCGTGAAAATGTTAAAATATCGAGGCTTTATCAGTTCGAGGGACTTAAACGAGTCGAGGTTGACAAAGCTATGATGGGCGATATTGTTTGCGTTTCGGGCATACTTGACCTCAATATAGGCGAAACAGCTTGTTCGCCCGACTGCGTTGAACCGTTGCCTTTCGTTAAGATTGACGAACCGACAATTTCAATGAATTTTATCGTAAACGACAGTCCTTTTGCAGGCAGAGAGGGCAAATTTGTCACTTCCCGTAACCTTCGTGACCGTCTTTTCAAAGAGGTTGAGACTAATGTAAGCATGAGAGTTGAAGAAACAGATACAACCGATACATTCAAGGTTTCGGGCAGAGGAGAGCTTCATCTTTCTATACTTATTGAAACTATGCGCCGTCAGGGTTATGAATTTCAGGTTTCGCGCCCTGAGGTTATATACAAGACGATAAACGGTCAGCTTTGCGAGCCTATGGAGTTGTTGATTATCGAGGTACCGGAGCAGTATGTCGGCTCCGTTATAGAGAAGCTCGGTTCACGAAAAGGCGAGCTTGAAAATATGGGAGCGCGCGACGGCGGAGCTACTCACCTTGAATTTAAAATTCCGTCAAGAGGTCTTATCGGATACCGTTCCGAATTTATGACAGATACCAACGGTAACGGAATTATGAATCAGCTTTTTGCAGGTTATGAACCTTATAAGGGAGACATTCAGACGAGAGAACGCGGCTCGATAGTCGTTCACGAAACAGGAACAAGCACAGGCTACGGACTTTTCAACACTCAGGACAGAGGACGCCTCTTTATAGGACCGGGCGTTGAAGTTTATCAGGGAATGATTGTCGGTGAATCCTCACGAAACGAGGATATAGTATGTAATGTCTGCAAGAAAAAGCAGATGACCAATACGAGAGCGGCAGGAAGCGATGACGCGCTCAGACTTGTTCCTCATTCCGTTCTCAGCCTTGAACAGTCAATGGAATTCATAAAGGACGATGAACTGCTTGAAGTAACGCCGGAGTCGCTTAGACTTCGCAAGCGCGTACTTTCAAAGGAACAGCGAATGAAACAGCAGTTCAGGAAAAAATAAAATTTGCAGGTGAAAGGGGAGTCTGCCGTGGATTATTCATCTCAGCGCAATAACGAAATAAAAAAAGCGGCCGCGGCGGCTCTCGGCAATTTTGACGGAATTCATCTCGGACACCTTGCCGTTATGAAAGAAACCTTGGCGTTCGCAAAAGACGGACTTGTCCCGTATATGGTTCTCTTTGACGAACACAGTCTGAAAGAGGTGTCGGGAAAAACTCCGCCTATGATTATGACGACGGAGGACCGGGCTGAGATTATTTCGGAATACGGCTTGCTGTCGTACACGGTCAGCTTTAAAAGAATCCGTGATTTTTCTCCGGAACGCTTTGTTAAGGATATTCTGATTGACGAGCTTAATGTTAAAGCCGTTGTGTGCGGATACAACTACCGCTTTGGAAAGAATGCGAGCGGCGACGCTCAAACGATGCGCGAGCTGTGCGATAAGTATTCGCTCGACTGTAAAATTGTCGGTGAGGTTGACTGCGAGAATTCCGCCGTCAGTTCTACCGAAATTCGCAGAGCGCTCGAAAACGGCGAGATTAAAAAAGCGAATCGTATGCTTGGCAGGGAATGGAGCTTTAAAGCCGAGGTCATTCACGGCGACGCAAGAGGCAGACAATGGGGATTCCCTACGATAAATCAAAAAATTCCTGACGGACTTGTTTTGCCGAGATTCGGCGTTTATGCTTCCAAAGTTATTGTAGACGGCAGGGAATACATTGGCGTTACAAATATCGGAAGGCGTCCGACTGTCGGAACAGACTATATAGTAAGCGAAACTAATATTCTGGACTATGAGGGCAATATATACGGCGAAATCGTGGAAACGAAGCTGATTGATTTTATAAGATCAGAAAGAAAATTTGACAGTTTTGACGACCTTGCGGCGCAGGTGAAGTCGGATATTAAAAAAATCAGAGAGGTGAACACGCGTGTATAATAATTGGGACGAGTTGAAAACGGAGTGCGGTTCATGCAGGAAATGCCCGCTTGCCGATGGCAGAACAAATCTCGTTTTCGGAACGGGAAATGAAAATTCCGAGGTTCTTTTTATCGGTGAAGGACCGGGAGAACAAGAGGATTTAAAGGGCGAACCCTTTGTCGGCAGAAGCGGTCAGCTTCTCGATAAATATTTGGATGCAATAGGACTTGACCGTAAGAAAAATATTTATATTGCCAATATGGTTAAATGCCGTCCGCCGCATAACCGTGATCCTAAGCCGGAGGAACAGGACGCCTGTATTGGCTGGCTCAGAGAACAGGTCAGATTGATGAAACCGAAAATAATCGTCTGCGTAGGCAGAATTTCGGCTACTAAGCTGATAGATCCCAACTTTAAAGTAACAAAGCAGCACGGCGAGTTCATTGAGAAGAACGGAGTGCTTATGATGGGAACATTTCACCCTGCGGCGCTTTTGCGTAACCCGAATAATAAACCCGCTGCTCTTGAAGATTTCCTTGCTCTTCGCGACAAAATCAAGGAAATATGCGAGCATACATATACTGATTGATTTTTAAATTATAAGCTGATAAACGATTATATTATTAAAACAGACTTGCACGATTGAATTTAAGTGCAAGTCTGTTCTTTTTATGTATTATTGTTTTTTGAGCTTCTTTTTAGCAAGCCTTTCTTCGCGGTTTTGTCTTGCTTTATCTTCACGCTCCTGCTTTTCTTTCAGGGCGGCAGCTTCGACAGCGGCTCTCTGCTCCTCGGCTCTGCGTTTTGACTCCTCGTATTTTGATTTTATATCCTCATAGTGAAGATAGTTTTCTCTTTGCACAATCAATTTCTTAGCGTCCAAATAAGGTTTTGCAGCTCTGTTGTATATAGAGAACTGATTGGTTGCTTTCTTTATTTCGTGTGCAACTTTTTTCTTGAGAAGTCTTGCGTTTTCAATTTCCTGACGAGTCTTGGCATTTTTAAGATCCAAGTCGGCCTGATCCTCGGCGTCAAAAAGCTTTTGGAAAACGCTTCTGTCAAATTCTTCTATTCCGTTGGGATAGTATTTTTTAACAGCTTTTTTAGCGGCTTTTTCCTGATGAGCCTTGTCGATAATTTTATCCCTGAATTCTCTTTCTTCGGGAGTGTTTTTTGGGAGTGATTTAGCCTGCGCTACGGTTACGGTTGTAAGATTATAAAATCCATTAAGTCCCGCATTGCAAATCTTTTCCGCACGGTCAAGCTCATATTTTCCTTCGGGCGAATCGAAATATTCGATTTCCTTTAACACATATTTGGAAATTTTAATCTTTTCGTTTCTTTCGCGTACTTCTTTGGCGTGAGCCTTTGCCTGCTTCTTTGCGAATTTCTTATCGACTGAGGATTTGACGGCTTCTTTGACTTCTTTTCTGCCGAAAGTTTCTTCTTCGCAATTTTCAAGCTCTTTTGCTTCCTCGATGATATCTATGGCTTCTACAAGGTCTTTATCGGACAGATTGCCGTTGCCGTAGTCTTCAAAAAGCGCTCGGATTTTAAGAACCGTTACCATTGCTTTTTGCTTGATTTCGGTAAGGTCATAGAAGAAGTACGGTATCATATTTAGCGAAGCACCGACAGCGGATGCGATTATAAGCACTCCGCATATATTTCGGAAATAGGTTTCGTTATAAAGCACATCGTAAACATTGCTGCCGTCGAGTCCGAGGGAACGGGCAACATCGGCATTAAGTCCGGCTCTTTTATAAAGATAGGGTAAAATAGCGTTTGTTCCTATATTTATAATGCTTCCGATAAGTCCGCCGACCTCAAACATTCCGTCGATTCTTTCGCCTGTTATGTATTGCTGATAATCACGGATATCTCCGTTTATGCTCGGATTAAGCGTGTCGGAAAGACTTGTTGCAACCGAGTTTATAAATAGGCTTAAAAGGAACATCCAAATCATTACATTGGTCGGGGCGTCCTTAACGATAGGATACATTGAAAGAATGAATCCGACATTCAGCACATTTGATACTATCAGCAAATTCCTTTTGCCGATTTTTCTTATAAGTATCGGCGCGAAAAGCATTGCTATAAACGATGAATTTCCGAAAATCATCGTTATTATTGAGTATTGTCCGGCTGTGCATACATCCTGATAGTTATACATCCAACCGAGTATGCGACTGTATGCCATTTCGAGGAAGCTTATCCAGCTTGCAATGGAAATTATCCAGAAGTATTTATTCCTTGCGACGGCTCTGATAGAGTCGGTAAATTTAACCTGAATAACATGAGTCTTTGCCTGTATAATCTTTTCCTCTGTGCCTGCGTAAATGAATATTGACATCAGACAGCCTAATACAAGCACAGGCGGATATACAAGACGGTAAACCTGCATATTGTATATTTCGTTTTCGCCGGTTATCGCTTTTGCGAGAAGGGGAATTATAAAGTTCAAAACGGTCGGAGCGAATGAATCCGTTATCGTCTTTATAGAGAAAATATCGGAACGCTCGATAGTGTTGGGCGAGAGAACATTGGTATAATTATAGTTGGCATTATACATGAACATATAGAAAAACTGAAATCCTATATTATACATGAGAACCGTGAAGCATTTCCAAAACATATTCATTCTCTCATACGGCATCATTACAAAGCCGAAAGCAAGAATTGCCGTAGGAATTGCCATGTAGAAAATATACGGACGGTATTTACCTTTTTTGTTACGGGAGTTATCAATTATCTTTGCTCTCAGACCGGTGAGAGGTATGCTCGCAATAACAGAAATTATGTATATTACATACATCGCCATCGGTTCAACGCCGATTGTGTTGCCTATAAGGACATTGGTTGTTGACAGAATCATAATCTCAACGACAGAGACTATAAATCTTACGCCCATACTGCCTATGGCAAGATTGAAAATCTCTTTAAAGGACATAAAACGACCTTTTGGAGGGATTTTCCAATACATTCGCAGGTCTTCCATTCCCGTACTGATAAGCTCTTTAACTTTCAATACAACGCCTCCTAATTAAAAAATTCAGATAATATAATTATACCAATTTTATGTATATTAAACAATATGCATAATTCAACAAAAAACAGCCGAAAAATTTTACATTAAAACAAGACCGTAAAACACCGGAAGTGATTTACGGCCTTGTGCTAACATTAAATTTCAATGCTTAAAATTTCTTCGCTGTTCTTTTCGGAGGAGCTTGAAGCTTCAATATTATTCTTGTCACAGATTATAAAAAGAAGAGTAGCTGCCAGGCCGTAAGGAATCGGACAGAATTCGCCCGGATTAACAAGCGACATAAGGAAAAGTCCTGCGTATGAAATAAATAATGATATATTGAAATGCGTTACTCTGCGCCATACTGTTGTCATTCGGTTATAGAGCTGATATGAAAACGCCGCAACTCCGACAAGACCGAAGCTTCCTATGACCTGAAAAGGAGAAGAATGATACCAACAGATTGCAAATTTAGCAGGATTGTGGACATCGGTATTTCCGTTATATCCGAGACCTCTGCCAAAAAGTATATTTGATTTGAAATCCTCAACGGCTCGGCGTATCAGTCCCTCTCGGATATTGTCACCGCCCGACAGCCTTAGCAAAACGGGTGTAAAGAAATCCATAATCGGCTTTGAAAAAAGAGTTATCGCGATAGTAACGACAGACGCGAGAAAAATAAGATTCTTTTTTCTGTTCTTGACATCGGAATAAATAAGGATGGCGAGACAGAGCGCAAGCTCAACCGTACCGCCGAGCGCGCCGCCTCTTGAACCTGTGAACATTATTCCTGCGTACTGTAACAAGCCTAAAAAAAGGAAGGGATAATGCTTTGATGAAAGATAAAACGGGAACGGCATAGCGAGCATAAGCATTGTCGAGACATTGTTTCTCCATTGGAAATACAACGGACTTTGCTTATGCATAAAGTTATCCCAGAAAAGACCATAATGATGAACTATCATAAAAACGCAGAATGTTCCCATCAGAGTCATTATAAGGGAAAAACGAAACCTGAGAATGTATTTGTTGCTTGGAGTGTAATAGGTATTGAGCAAAATACAAAGCACAAACATACCTATTCCGAGTCCGAAAGTGTGATAAAGCGCGGTAGGACTGAAATATTCGGCAGCGGTTATTTTGCCCACTCCGCCTAATGTTACGGCAACAGCGACGGCGGCAGCGCCTTTCCATGTTTTACCGGGATCGAATTTTTTTCTGTAAACTATAAAGTGAAAAAGCAATCCGATGACCGGTATAGGGGCAAGCCATATGAATTTAATGAATACATTAAAGGAATCGTAGCATTTTATTGCAATACAGCATATCAGCCAGAACGGCATAAGCGTTGCAATCAGGTCGTCACAGAATATCAGTTTAATACAGAGAATAACTCCGAGAGTAACTATTCCGTAGGCCAAAGGCATTATATTGCCCATGCCTCTGGCGATTACAAATACAGCCGCAAGTAAACATTCGGCAAACATAAAGGTTTTTGACATAAAAATGCGACGAATTTGCTGTATAACGCTGTTCTGTTCCATTTTTACGGCAAGAGATATATGAATCAACTCCCTTTAAGAAAAGTTAAATTTGTTATTATATTGATAATATATCACACATTGCTGCATATTTCAATTGATTTCGGTGATTTTAAATTTATGCTTGATAAAAATAATGTTATATGATAAAATCTAACAAAAGCGTTAAAACGGAGCGTGGTATCTTGAACATTGTATTGTCGTCCGACGATAATTATGCAAGACATTTGGGACAAACTATGGTTTCTATTATGGAAAATAATACTTCGGAGGAACAAATCGTTTTTTACATACTTAATGTCGGCTTGTCTGAGGATAATATAAATAAGCTTCAAAAAGTGAGCGAAGATTACGGCAGAGAAATCGTAATTGTTGATTTCAGCAATATAGAAAGTAAACTGAAGCTTGATAATATTCCCGTATCGTCTTTTTCGATTGAGGCTTATTCAAAATTTTTCCTTGCAGAAGCTTTGCCCGAGAGCGCAGACAGAGCAATGTGGATTGACGGTGATACAGATGTTTTAGGTTCGATCCATGATTTGTACTACTGCGATATGGGGGACTGCGTTGCAGCGGGAGTGGTTGATCAGCCTAATTTCGGAATTGAATATTTCAGAAAAGACGCTGACATTAAGGACGGACCGTACTTTGCAATAGGAATGTTTGTTGCGGATTTGCAAGCGTGGCGAAAAGAAAATATGTCCGGCAAGTTTATAGATTATTTTGTCGAGAGGGAAGGAAAGCTTGATTTCCTTGAACAGGCAACGATAAATCATGTTCTGTATAAAAGGTTTTATAAGCTTCCGCTGAAATGCCATGTTATTACGCCTATGTTGTTTCTGACATATAAGCAAATGCTTGCAAGGTGGGGAGAACCGTTTTACACAAAAAAAGAAT
>JAQXHF010000002.1 GCA_029007095.1 Clostridia bacterium
CATTCTTAGAGCTTTAATTCGCTCATTCGTCTTTCTGACGTTTTTTCGTTCTACCGAAATTCTGTACGCTTTGCTTTCGCAAAACTCTTTGAAATCTCAGGGTTTCTTTCATCGTTGTTTAATTTTCAAGGTGCAAATCGCAGCTTCCGCTTCGAGCTACTCTCGTGCTCTCTCGCAGACAGCTCCGTTATTATATCAAATCCCTCTCCCTTTGTCAACTACTTTTTTTCCAACTTTCCAACCCCTCCGGGCGTTGCTAAGTATTTCCTGCCTATCTCTTTATAAAAAACGCCACCGTCTCTCTGTTCTTTGTCTCGTGAACAGGGAAACGATGGCGTTAAATTATAGTTTAAATATTTAATAAATCAATGTGTTTTAAACAAGAGAATAATATGTGAGATTTGTACTCTCTCTGCGTTCACCTCTGTCAAGAACACATATAATCGGTTTGCCGTTCTCGTCGGGGTAAACGGTCAAATCCTCAGCCTCAAACTGGCTGCCGACATTCCTTACTATTGCGGTTTCAACAAGTCCTGTTTCAACATTTACAGTAAGGATACGCTTCTGATCGTTCTCCTCGTCGCAGGACATATAAAGCTTGTCGCCAAAGAGTTCGGCGCCCTGAATTCTGTCAACAGGCTCAGAAATCGGCAATGTTTTAATAAGGCTCATATCATCGAGGTCAAAAACATTAAGCACAGTCGCATTAGACCATTCGGCGGTATAAAGACAATTTCTCTCAACATCGACAGCACACCAAGGCACTCCTTCGAGATGGAGTTCGTGTGGGAGTTCATAATATGTACCTGTATAGTCAAGAGTTTCGGCATCATAAAGAGCAATGAAAGAATTATTGTAATCCGGTCCGTCCTCAATAGCCGCATAAACATTTCCGTTATAATAGCTGAGTCCGCCTATATGATTACAACCTTTATCTTTGAGTTCTTCGGGAATAGCGTCTATAACCATGGTGTTTATCTCGCGAGTTTCCATATCAGCCTTAGCAAGATATTTGTTTCCGCTGAAATAGAAATTTTCACCGTCATTGGTAACACCCTGAGAAGTTAAGCTGTAATCGAATAAAACATAAGTATGCTTGTCGATAACCTCTGCTCCGTCCGGTTCGGGCAGATTACGCTCATCAAAACCGACTACCAAAAGCATAATCGAGGAAATCAAAGCGATAATTTTCTGTACTACAAGGAAAACCTTGCTTAATAAAGCCATAGAAACATCTCCGTTTTCAAAATATTTGTTTATATTATAAAATTAAAGACAAAATTTGTCAATGATTTAAAATAAAACAACAGGCGTCAAAGCCAAAATTGCTCTGCGCCTGTTTGCTTTGTTGAATTTAATTAAGAATCGGCTTCACATACCGTTTCTTTAATTATCTTCAAAAAATCATAATAACTATCGCTGTTCGGAATATTGTATCTGACTTCTATTTCTTCTTTCCCTTCGCGCCATATCAGTCGGAATTCGTATTCATCTCCGCCATCCATCACATAGATATCCTTAGATAAATCAAAGCGCTTCTCTTTATACTCTGTCAGCTGAGAAACCAACTCATTCGCCTTTTGCTTGATTGTTTCCCATTTTTCCCGATTGATAGGCTCATTTTCGATTTTAATACAATCTTCCTTTTCGTCGGAATAAAATTCAGCGTATTCAATATTTCCGTCATATATTTTAATATAAACATCAGCGCCCATCATCGTGCCGCTTGTAAATGAATACACTATTCCGCAAAGAGTCTGATTTTTTCTTTTCCCCATTTTATCAGCATCTCCCACGCATCCGACCAAATTAAAAATTACACTCGCGCACACACAAGCTGCGAACAGCCGCAACAGTCTGCGTGTTTTTGTCATGCCCATGGATCCGAGGATTTAGGTTGGCGGATATCTGTCAGCAAAGCCTGCTCCCACATAAACCATTTGCCGTCGCCGCGCATACGAAGTTTGATCGGGCGCGGACTGTCTGCTCCGGAGCAAGGAACAAAAAGCTTTGCATATCCGGGTTCGGCATTTGTAACATGATTGCTTTTTATCGTAATTCTATAAGGAACAGACGGAGTATAGTCGTTTTCGGGGGACGCCCCTTCAAAATATGAAAACGGTATATATGTCCTGTTTCCGCGGAATCTGTCATTCAAAAACGAAATATCATATCCCGTCATAGGACGCGGACCGCGAAGCCAATTAAGCATTTCCGTTCCTATATTTTGTCTGCCGCATATGCACATAGCGCGCAAACAGTAAGAGCTGCTGTCTTGAACGGAGTGTCAAGACTTGCTTCGGGAAGAGACTGCATTTCCGCAAGACTTTCCGGTAATGCGGTAAAAGTAAATGTTTCGGTTTTTTCCGAAACAGGCTGAGTCGCAGTCTCTGCCGTCGTAGCGGATGTATTTTTAATTTTATCAAAAATGCTCATATTACCTACCGTACCTTTCTTTATATCAAAGCTTTTTCGCTTGATATGAATACTAAAATTAAACGGTAATATTTCTTTCCCCAAGAAACGGTTTAAAATCCACCGCCGCCGTGAGTTGTTCCGGAAGACGATTCGTGTGTGCTTGAACCGCAGGAAGACTCTTTTTCTATTTTGCGTTTGTCGACCTGTGAGTAAAGGAATATATCCTGTGAATTCATCACATTCAGGCTGCCGCTTTTAAGATAATCCTTAGCCTCGGAGCTGTAATACACGGTTTTCATTTTCTTTTTAAGAGATTCCGTAATTATAATTGCAGCCGCAATTCCTATGACTACCGAAATAAGAAAGCTCTTAAAAAAGTTGAACGGTTCCTTAGGTAAATTATCGGAATCGTAAGGATTTCCGCTATCTGACTGAGCGATAAATTCATCGCAGAGGTCTGCAAACTCGTTAAACGCTTCGTAATAGTTGTACTCTGTAAGCTCCGGTGTTATCTGCTTGCCGATATACTGTATTCCGGCGTCCGTGAAAGCCGTAATAGCGTAACCCGTTGTTGAAATCCAACTGTTGCCCGAAGAATACGAGCCATCGGGCTCAATTTTAATAACATATGCCAAGCCATCTGCGTCTTCTCCGAATCCGTATCCGTTATAATCATAAAAATCATCGGCGTATTCGGTAAGAGTTCTTCCTTCAAGATCGGTAACCGTTACGATTACAATATCCACTTGATTTCTGTTACTAATCTCATCAAGCTTCGTTGTAAGAGAAGCTTCCTCTGTATCGCTCAGAATATCCGCCATATCAACAAGTCGGCTATTCTCAACATATTCATATTCATCTGAATCGTTCGTTGCAAAGGCAGGTACGCACAAAGACATACATATCAGTAAAACGAACAAAATCGCTGAAAACTGTTTCTTCACTTGCCAACCGTCTTAAAAGTTTCCTTGATACTGTCTCCCAATTTACCTGCAAATATGCTCGGCTCGGTAGACGAGTCATAGGTAAACTCTCCGGGTTCGGCACATACCTCGACAACCTTTCCCTGCTCGACAATAATCATACATTGACCGTCGGCAACGGCGATTCCGGAGCCGTTGGAAATAATATTGTCGTTTCCTCTTGTGTTTGACGAGCGGCCGCTTACGCGTTTTTGGCCCTTAACGACAAGCACTTCCTTATCCAAAGAATCGCAGTAAAAAAATTCTTTCCATTGGTCGGCAAGCACTCCGCCCAATGCGCCTACTCAGGCTTTAATAAGTCCCATATACATTCTCCTCTTTGTTTTATATTTAACTTATATTAAAATATTACACGATTAAGAAGCGTTCAGAGCGTCTCCATAACTCCGAGCAGATATGCTGCGGAAACGGAGTCGTATATAAACTGATCTATAAGTCCGTCCAGCTTCGCTCTTCTTACCTTTTCGGCAGTATCCGGTTCTTTCTTTTCATCGACAAGAAATACTGTTTTGCAGTACGGATCCGTTTTTTTAATTTGCCTGACAAGCTCCATACGCTTGTCTATTTTCCACGAATCGCAGTCTGCAACCTCCATAAGCACGGAATTCGCGGCCGTTCTGTTAAACTCGGCAATCAGATTTTCCGGTTTTTCAACAACGCTTACGCTGAAATCGCCGCCCTTACTAAGAGTGGAGGAAATCATATCCGCAAACATATAATTCTGCACATTGACAACTACTCTTGCCATTTTTCCGCCCCCTTCCCTGAGCCTTGTAGCCATAATGATTTTTCAATTAA
>JAQXHF010000003.1 GCA_029007095.1 Clostridia bacterium
TTTTCAGGCGGGCATTGAGGTTGCTTTGTGTTATCTTTCTTAGAATTATTGTAGCAATCTCTTTCGATAATACCGTGTTTTTGCTTTATCTGAGCAATGTAAAGCGAAGATACTTTTACACAATGTTTATCGAATATATAATCTTTTATTTCATCATAAGTTGCCTTTGCTTCGGATGATGTTAAATCCAGTTCGTCCATATCAACTGTAATGTCGATATATGTATCGGGCTTTTTTCTAACCAACTGAACAACCGTCTCAACATGTGCGGTGTGGGGGAACATATCTACGGGTTGGATTTTGCGGACTTTGTAGCCGTGATTTACGAGGTAGGCTATGTCTCTTGACTGGGTTTCGGGGTTGCAGGAGATATACACGACTTTTTTAGGCGCGAGCTTTACGAGCGAAGAAAGAAATGCGACATCGCTTCCGGCTCTCGGCGGATCCATAAAGACTACATCGGCGCTTTCTCCGTTTTCGGCCATATCTACCATAAATTTGCCGGCGTCGGCACAGTAAAACCGTATATTTTCGGCATTATTTAGCTTCGCGTTTATAATCGCGTCTCTGATTGCTTCTTCGTTAACCTCTGCTCCGATGACGGATTTTGCGCTTTTCGCCGCTATCAGGCCGATAGTTCCTATACCGCAGTACGCGTCGATGACTTTTTCACTACCGTTAAGGTCTGCGAACTCGATGGCTTTTGAATAGAGCTTTTCGGTCTGGACGGGATTTATCTGATAGAACGATTTTGGAGATATTCTGAATTTGCATCCGCAAAGCTCATCGGTAATAGTTCCGTTGCCGTAAAGCACTTTTTGCGTACTGCCCAAAACAAGGCTTGTATTTCCGTTATTTATATTCTGAATTACGGTTGTTATATTTGTAAATTTTTTGAGCAGAGAATTTAAAAATGCTTTTTTGCCGGGGAATACTACTGTTCCGGTAACAAGCACAACCATTATTTCGCCGCTGACAAAGCCTCTCTTCACAAGAATGTGGCGCAAAAATCCCGTTCCTCGGTCTTCGTCGTAAGGCTCCATTTTGAAAGAACGCATAGACGATCTTATCCAAACGATGATTTCGTCGGCAATTTTATCTTCAAGCCGGCAGGAGTCAACGCAGACTATTTTATGCGATTTTGATTGATAAACTCCCGAAATGATTTTTCCGCCCCTTGCCTTTCCAAAAGCCGCCTGTACCTTGTTTCGGTAATTGTAAGGATTTTCCATCCCGATTATTTCATCGACATGGGTATATTTTCCGAGAAGCTTTACAACCTTAGCCTGCTTATATGATAGCTGGCGGGTGTAGCTCATATTTTGAAGCTGACAACCGCCGCATTTCTTGGCATAGGGACAAAATTCGGATTTTATCTGTGCAGATGATATATCTTTTTTGCTTTTCATAATTTATACCGTAAATCTTATGTATGTTCTGTCATCAAAGGAAACATTCTCAGGATTGAATCCCTTTGTCGATTTGTATGATTTGCAGCAAAGAGGATCTTCTTCAAGAGTCTTTTTGAGGATCTCTTCGCTGACTGCAAGCGAAGGCTGTAAAGACGGATATCCGTCCGATGCAAGAACTATCTGATCGCCGTAGTTTATATTATAAATGCGTATTCTGTCAAGGCAAAGTTCAAATCCGTTCAGATTGTCAAATCCGTACATTGACGGGGAGTTGGCAAAGAGCGCCTGTTTTTCAAGTATCGGCTGTATAAATTTACGGCCGGTGTCATTAGCTTTAAGCTCGCTGACGGTTTTACCGCTCAACATTTCCAATTCAAGGAAAAGAGAACGCATATTAGACATAATGACATCAATCTGCTTCTCGTGAGAGTAGAACTTGCCGTTTATGATGCATTGGCAGTCACCGAAGTTCCATATCTGCTTCTTGGCGGCGGAATAGATGATAATACACGCTTGAAGCTGCTCTTTTGGATTGTTTTTAAATTCATCTGCTTTGCTGCCGTAGGCTTCCGTCAGGCGTGAGTTGAGCTGCATAATTGCGTCCTCGGCGCAGATATCGGGATCAAGTTTTGTCAATTCGGAGAGAATAAGCTCTTTTGCATAGCAGCCGCTTGTCATTCCGTTCCATTTCATTTCGCCTTTTGCGGTTACTCCGTCAACAACTGCTATAAAGTCGTCGCTTATATAAAGACCGTCTTCACATTTGCTGATATCCGGATTTTTTGAAATCATTGATTTTTCGATAATTGATATCATATGTTTTCACCTAACCTTAATTTTCATTCTACTCCGCGGTAAAAAAGTCCTCTTGTAAATTCTCCTTTGGGTTTGCCGGAGTCAAGATATGCTTTTATAATTTCTGAGGCGGTATCCTTGCTCTCGTCGGTAAAGCTGAGATACAGGAAATCAACACCCCTGAATTCGCTGAGCCGATCTGCCATGTAAATAGGCACGGAATTGAGAATTTCGCTTGCGCCGCTCGAACAATCTATCGGGAATTTTGTACCCCTGCGGTCCGTTAGCTGTCCCGTGCGCTTACACTCGGCGCAGGATTTACCGTTGCGCTGAGGGCAGTTTCTTGTAAGCATCAAAGGCAGTCTGCCGTATGCAAAAACTCCTCGCGGTGCTTTGCCGCCGATTTCTTGGATTTGGGATAGAGTAAGTTCGGCGGACAGTAAAATCTTATGAATTCCCATTTCTTCAAACTGATTTACCGTAAGGGAATTAAAAACATTGGAGCCAAAAGACGCATTGGCGATAAGCCCGGCTTTCTGTATAAGCGCGATTCCGTCGAGCGTTCCTGCCCACGCCTGAGTTATTCCGTACTCCTTTGCGTCAATCAGTTTTTTAAGTATTCTTTCATCATTTGAAAAGATACCGCGGGGAACTTCAACGCTTACTCTTGATGAACGCTTGACTTTTCTTTCTTCGCCGAGAGGTACGATTATCTGACCGATTCCGTCCCAGTTTTTCGGTATGTTTTCGATATTTGAAAATCGGCATATGAGTTCGCGTTTACCGCTTCGGTGGGGAGTAATTTTTATTTCTTGCAGTTTGAAGCTTTTTGGTTTTGCAGTATTTTTTTCATCAAGCTGCGCCATAACTTCACGGCGCAGACGGTTTATCTCCGAAACGGGAACAAATATATTATCGTCAAGCTCTATATCTGTTTCACCGGGGAAATACTGCGTTCCGCCGCATTTTTTCAGTTGATTTTCAACGGATTGCGCGTCGGTAGCTTTATTGAGAGCTTCCTGAGGCTGCTGTTCACTCTCTGCGAAAACATTTATTCCGTTTGACCGCGCCGAAAGAGAAATATTTTCCCCTCTGACGGCGGTAAAGGCAAAATCTATTTTTGAATCGGCAATTTCTTTTTCGTATAGCTTTTCGAGCTTTTTAAGCACGGGAGCCGCTGCGGTAACATCCTCCTTGCGGCGTGTGCCGAACATAGAAACGCCGAGCTTGCCTGTGTAGTAACCGTCGGTAAAGCCTGTACGGGAAAATACGCTTTTTAAATCCTCGCGTATTTCTTCGCTTTCTTTGCCGTCAACAGCGCCGCGGCAAGCGGTTACGGCCGCCGCAACATATTCCGGGCGCTTCATTCTGCCCTCGATTTTAAATGAAGAAACTCCGAGCGCAGACATTTCTTTTATGTGTTGCATAAGCGATAAATCTTTAAGGCTCAGATCGTGCCCGGTTCCGTATTCTGCGCCGAAAGGCAATCGACACGGCTGAGCGCAGGCACCTCTGTTGCCGCTTCGTGAGCCGAGCATAGCGCTCAGATAGCATTGCCCCGAAACGCACATACAAAGCGCTCCGTGAACGAAGCACTCGATTTCTATATGTGAGCTGTCACAGACGCGCGCAATCTCATCACGGGAAAGCTCCCTCGGCAGTACGGCTCGGCTGAAACCGAGCTTTGCCAAGCGCTTAACTCCCGACGGAGTCTGCACCGAGGCCTGAGTCGAAGCGTGTAAGGGCATATCGGGCGCGCATTGTTTTATTAACCGAGCTAAGCCAATATCCTGAACGATTATAGCGTCAACGCCGTATTCACAGGCGGTTTTTACGGATTCAAGAGCTTCGTACAGCTCGTTGTCTGCGATAAGCGTGTTCAGCGCGAGATGTACCTTTACCGAGTGTTTATGGCAGTATTCGACAGCCTGTTTAAGCTCGTCTGGCGTGAAATTCTCGGCGCTTCTGCGCGCGCTCATATTTTTAAGACCGAGGTAAACGGCGTCAGCTCCGCAGCGGACTGCGGCTTTTACGGAATCGGGCGAACCTGCCGGTGCAAGTATTTCAGGTTTAAACATTCTTACCCTCTAAGCTTTTCTTTATATTTTTAAGGTCCTTTGTCATTTTTTCCTTTTCGCGCTTTGCAATTTCTGCCTCTGTCTTGGATCTTGCCGCGTCCTCCATATAGGCTTTGATTTCCTCGCGGAGCTTTTCGTTTTCCTCGGCGGCTTTGTAGTATTTGTCGGCATAGTCGAGGGTGCAAAGTACGGAGGCCTGAACCTGTGAAATTCTCGGGTGACTTCTGAGAATAAGTCTTATGTCGGAGTCGATTTTATCTCCGAGCTTTTTGGTGTATGCGGCGTCATTGTCGGTATTGATTACATAGTCAACGCCTGAGATATTCAATTTTACTCTGTTGGTTTCCATATGAATTGCCTCCTGAAGTATAATACAGATATTAGCGTTTACACTATAATTATACTATAAATCCGAAAAAGGTTAAAGTGTTTTTTAAAATATATTTTTTTGAGCTGCTTTTTAATTTTGTTATAAGTATAATTAAGGATATTTTTGGATAAATTTTATAATTTATTTTCATAATAATCAAAATAAGCCAATTTGTATAGTCAATATGCACAGATACGGCGCTTGTATTTCTTTTAAAAAATACTTAATAGGTGTTGTAATTTGAACTGTTTTGGTATAAAATTAAATCAGGGCATATTTTTGCCGCAGGAGGTCACTTTTATGAATTATAAACTTACCAAAAAAGAAGCCAAGGAGCTTATACAGAATAAGCTTTCCCACAACTTCGGCGTTTCGCCGGAGGAGGCGACATATGAGCATTACTATAAGGCGGTCGCTTTAATACTCAAAGATATGATGATGCACGGCAGAAAAGAAATACACAACGAGGCAAAGCACTCCGACTCAAAAAAGGTTTGCTATCTCTGTATGGAATTTCTTATGGGGCGTTCGCTCAAAAATAATCTTTTTAATCTCAATCTGACCAATACCATGCAGTCGGCGCTTGCCGATTTCGGTATAAAGTTAGAGAGCCTTTACGAATGTGAGCCGGACGCAGGTCTCGGAAACGGCGGATTGGGCAGACTTGCCGCCTGCTATCTTGACGGACTTGCTTCGCAGGGCTACTATGCAAAGGGATATTCGATTCTGTATGAGTACGGTATATTCAAGCAGAAGCTTGTTGACGGTTGGCAGACGGAGCTTCCCGACTTTTGGCTGCCCGGCGGCGAAGTATGGCTTGTGCCGAGAGATGAGGAAACCGTCGATGTTAAGTTTGAAGGCTGGGTAGAGGAGCATTGGGACAATCAGTATCATCAGGTCGAGCAGAGAGACTGCAAGATAGTCAAGGCTGTCCCGTACGATATGTATGTTTCCGGCAAGGACGGCAAGAGCATAAGCGTGCTTCGTCTTTGGAGTGCAAAAGCTCCCGGACTTGATATGGATATGTTCAATCAGGGCGATTATATGAGAGCTATGGAGCAGAATTCCATGGCGGAGGTAATAAGCAAGGTGCTTTACCCCTCCGATAATCATCCTGAGGGAAAGAGTCTCAGATTAAGACAGCAGTATTTCCTCGTTTCTGCGTCAATTCAGGATATAATCAACAGTCATCTGCGCGTTTACGGCAGGATTGATAATCTCGCACAGCAGGTTGCTATCCATATAAATGATACGCATCCCACTCTTGCCATACCGGAGCTTATGCGTATTCTGCTTGACGAATGCGGTTACGGCTGGGACGAGGCGTGGAAGATTGTTACCGATACGGTTGCTTATACCAATCATACGGTTATGGCAGAGGCTCTCGAATGTTGGCCGGAGGATTTGTTCAGACGACTGCTTCCGAGAATATATGAGATTACAAAGGAAATTGACAACCGTTTCAGAAGCTTTGTATGGGCGGCTACCGGCGACGCCGGAAAGGTTGAGCGAATGGCGATTATCTCTAACGGCGTTGTTCGTATGGCAAATCTTTCGGTTGCGGGTTCTCACAGCGTAAACGGCGTTTCGGCTCTCCACTCGGAGATACTCAAAGAGAGCGTGTTCCGCGATTTCTATACTGTTACTCCGGATAAGTTCACAAATGTAACTAACGGTATAGCTCACCGCAGATGGCTCTGCCAGTCAAATCCTGAACTTAGCAAGCTGATAAGCAGTCTTATCGGTAAGAAATTCATTACCGACGGAAGCGAGCTTAGTAAGCTGCTGAAATACAAGGACGATAAAGAAGTTCTTGATAATCTTGAAAAGATTAAATTCAACAATAAAAAGCGTTTTGCCGACAGAGTTAAGGCTTCGACAGGCATTGAGCTTGATCCCAATTCGATTTTTGATGTTCAGGTTAAGCGCCTGCACGAGTACAAGCGCCAGCATCTCAACGCGCTGCATATCGTTTCAAAGTATCTTGCTATTAAGGAAAATCCCGACGGAGATTTCATTCCGCATACCTACATTTTTGCGGCGAAGGCAGCTCCGGGATACTTTATGGCAAAGAAAATTATCAGCTTTATATGCGCGCTTGCCGACCTTATAAACAATGATCCCGATGTCAGGGGCAGGCTGAAAGTTGTTTATCTTGAAGATTATAATGTAACTATGGCTGAAAACCTTATGCCGGCGGCTGATATCAGCGAACAGATTTCGCTTTCGGGTACGGAAGCCAGCGGTACGGGTAATATGAAGCTTATGATAAACGGCGCGATAACTCTCGGTACGCTTGACGGAGCTAATGTTGAAATTCACGAAGCTGTCGGTGACGATAACATTCTTCTTTTCGGTATGACGACTCCCGAAGTAAACGAGATGAAGCGCAACGGCTATGATCCGATGAATTATTACCGCAACAATTCCGACCTCAGAAAGGTTATAGATTTTATCAATAACGGAATTAACGGCAAGACATTCCCCGAAATCGGCGGAACGATAACCCATCACGATCCGTATATGGTTCTTGCGGATTTTGCCGACTATAAATCGGTTCAGGCTAAGGCGGAGCAGCTTTATCTTGACCGAGACAAATGGAACAAGATGTCGCTTGTAAATATCGCAGGTGCAGGACGCTTTGCCTGCGACAGAGCGATAAACGAGTACGCTCGCGATATCTGGCATACCGAACCGCTTATAAAGTGACAGATTTCTTATTATAAACAGAATTTATAATGAACAAAGGCATTTTCAGCGTTTAATGCGATATATTTCGCCGGCGCAGAGAATGCCTTATTTTTTATTTGAAAAATCGAATTTTATACACTATACATAAAAATGTATGTAAAAATCAAAAAAATTTTACGATAAAATAAATATTTATTGACTTACGCGGGTACGGTGTGATAAAATCATATCGCGAATAATTTATAAAAAGGAGAGCGACTTATGAAAAAGCTTTTATCCATCATTATGTCGGCGGTTATGATTTTTTCTATTGCCGGCGTAGCTGTTTACGCGGAAGGTCAGACTGATTATACAATCGTCAATCCTTATCAGAGTGTAAATTGGGCAACTTACGACACCTATAAGGCAAATCTTCACACACATTGCAACGCAAGTGACGGCGATCCGACTCTTACCGAGATGGTAGAGGCTTATTATGACGCAGGATACGATATCCTCGCTATGACCGACCACGGCGTTATCAACTACGGCTGGAACAAAGACAGAGAAACCAACGGTATTTTCAACGGTTGGCGCGAAGTCTATCCGATGGACGAGGAAACCTATCAGAGAATCACAACCGGTTCCGACAGAGGCGGCAGAGGAATGACTGATATCACAGGCGGTATCGAGTGCAATATGGCCGTCATCTCCAAAACTCATGTCAACGGCTATTTCACAACTTACGGTCAGGGCGAATGGGGTATTGAAAACGACTATAAAACCGCTACCGTTGAAATTGAAAAGGCCGGCGGATATTCCGTACTTAACCATGTCGGAGACTGGGTAAACTCAAACGCTTTCCCGGAGCGCTCTCATTGGGATTCATACATAGCATACTTCGCTGACATTTTCACAACGAGCAAGACCTGCCTCGGTATGGAAATCGTCAACAATACAGATAATGTTACAAGAGCAGACCGCGCTCTTTGGGACGAGCTTCTTCAAGTAGTTATCCCTACCGGCAGAAACATCTGGGTATTTGCCGACGACGATTCGGAGCAGCTTTATGAGGTTGGCAGAAGCTTCGAGCTTTTCCCGCTTGCCGTCAATGACGAGGAGCATGTCAAAGAGGCTATGATTAACGGTTCTTTCTTCGCCGCAAGCAGATTTGACAAGACCGATAAGAACAACGAGTTTGAGGGCAACGGACTTGTTCCCATTGTTAAGAGCATCAAGGTTGACCAGAAAGCAAATACAATAAGCGTTGAGGTTGACAAGAGCAGAGATTGCCAGAAGATTGAGTGGATTGCAGACGGCAAGGTTATTTCTGAGGATTATACGATAGATCTCAATGATTTTGAAGATGAGCTTGGCTGTTATGTTCGTTTCCAGCTTCACGGCGAGGGCGGCGTAACCTACTCTCAGGCATTTGAGCTTCAATATGAGGGCAGACCTGAAAAGCCGATTCCGACAGAGGCTAACGCATGGATTCACGATACCTGCTACGGTAAAGTGTTCAATATAATTTACCGCTCCATTCCGTGGGCTCTCGGCGCGCTCATCGTTGAGAAAGTCGGCATTTTGCTCGGCCTTACAAAATAATTGTCTTAGTGTTTAAAAAGCCGCCTGTGGCAGAAATGCTGTGGGCGGCTGAATTTTAATTTTCTTTCTAAGGGGATGTGCTGTTATGTGGATGGTATTTGCTATACTTTCCGCCGTATTTGCCGCGCTTACATCAATACTTGCAAAAGTAGGTATTGACGGAGTTGATTCGACGCTTGCGACCGCAATACGCACGGTCGTAGTCGTTCTTATGTCTTGGGTTATGGTTTTCATCACCAATACTCAGAGCGGTATAACTGAAATCAGCAGGAAGAGCTGGGTTTTTCTGATACTTTCGGGACTTGCAACGGGAGCGTCATGGCTGTGCTATTACAGAGCGCTGCAAACGGGAGATGTTTCCAAGGTTGTACCTATTGACAAGATGAGCGTTGTGCTAACTTTGATTTTGGCATTTGTTTTCTTGCACGAGGATTTCAATGTGAAGTCCGCCATAGGAGCTGTATTGATTACGGCAGGTACTTTGGTAATGGTTCTGTGACGGATTTTCGGTACGGTTTAATTTAAAGATGAATTGCCGAACAAGAGTGGAATAGAAGCTACGCGCCGAATCAAAAAGAGGTTTCCTCAGATAAAAATAATCGTTACTACCTCTTATACCGATCCGAGAACAATAGATATGGCGAGGGAAGCCGGGGCGGACAGCTTCTGGTTTAAGGATTTCAGCCCGATTGAATTGACCGAAGTTATGGACAAAACAGTCAGCGGAGAGAATTATTGGCCTGAAAATTGCCCGATGTCGAGCTTGGAGATACCTTCCTCGGCAGACTGACAGATACCGAACGACAGGTGCTTTACAACCTCGTAGAGTATGTAAGCATAAAGAAGATCGCGGAGAATATGTTTATAGAAGAAAGTACGGTTAAAACGCATTTGAAAAATATTTGCACCAAAACAGGCTGTGAGAATAAAACCGAGCTTCTCGTTGCCGCTTTACAGGCGAAGCTCGTTCTGCCGAAGTCTAAAAGCAACTGAATTATAAGCTTATTTTAAGGGCGCTGTAAAAAACTGAACTGCCCCAAATTGTGCGGACAGTACAAAAAAGGACCTTATAGTAGAAAATATTAAAATTCAAGCAACAAACTGATTTCGTTTTTCAAGCGGAGTCAGTTTTGTTTTCAATTGGATTCTTTCGTTGTTATAGAAATGGATGTATTGATCTATGAGGAGGCGAGCCTCCTCATAGGTTCGCAACTTTGTTCGATAAATACATTCTGTTTTAAGAATAGAAAAGAAATTTTCAGCCATAGCGTTATCATACGGATTTCCGCGTCTTGACATTGACGGCGTTATACCGTATGATTGTGTTAGGTTGAAATATGCTTGGGATGTATATTGAAACCCTTGGTCACTGTGGAGTTGCAGCTCTGCGGTGACTTTTTCTTTTCTTTTAGCAGCTCTTATTGTACTTAGTACAAGGTTTATGTTCTGCTCTGTCCCGGTCTTGTAAGCTACAATACTGTTATCATACAAATCTCGTATTACAGAAAGGTACAATGTTCCTTGCTGTGTCTTTATGTATGATATATCTGTTACCCATTTTTGATTAGGTCTATCTGCATTAAAATCTCGATTAAGAAGATTATCATATTTATATAATATTTTACTGTAATTATGATACTTTTTTCTTCTAACATCTGATAACAGATTATATTTTTTCATAACTCTTAATATTGTCTTGGGATTATGGTGTATGCCTTGTCTTTCAAGCCAGATATGTACTCTGCGATAACCGTAGGTTTTACCATGCTTTTCTTGACATTCCTTTATTTTTTCAGCTAATGGTAAATCCTTTGCAGGTATATCCATTCTTTTAACATAATCATAATATCCACTTCTTGATACATCAAAGAATCGGCACATTTCACTTATTGAATACTTATCTTTATGACGATAGATAACCATAAACTTCACACTTGTTCTCACTTCCTTTCTGTGAGCGAGAGAAAATCCCGCATCAGTTCATTCTGCATTTCTAATGATTTTATCTTTGCTTCTTTTCGGGCAAGTATATATCGAAGCTCTGCTATTTTATCTTCTTCTCTTACAACATAATCCTTTGGCGGTCTGCCTTTCTTCTTTATAGCTATTCCTGCTTCAATTTTTCTTTGTTTTACTCGATCTCTTTCAAAAAACTTTTTTATATATATTCGTTCTATTCCAAAATGTTCTCCTATTTGTGCATAAGTTAAGCCTTGTTCCTTTAATTCAAATATTTCTTTTTCGTATTGTTTTATGTTTCGGTACTTCTTTGACATAAAAAATTCCTCCTATGGTAGTTTCTTTAATTCTACCACAGGAGGTCTCTTTTTTCTATTGTCCATTTTTACTGGACTTGTTCACTTTCTCGGTAAGTTTGTAGTCTTTTCTTTTTCAAGGCTGTTTTTTTACAGCCTTTTTTATAGCTTCATAAATTTATTTAATAAAAATTATCCCTGCAATCGGAACAGTTATTTCTTCAAGCTTTGTTTCTATTCTTCCTTGCGAAAGCTCCTCACCCATACAGTTAACAACCTTATATGATTTGCCCTGAGCATTCTTTATTATAAGGCTTTTCTCTGCCGTTGCATTAACTGCCACAGTTTCTGCTGCTTTTACAGAAATAATTCTATCTGAATAAGCAGTACATACTGCTTTATCCTCAAGTTTTGAACAAACCAAGCTGTATTCGCATTCCGGGTTGGTTGCCGTAAGCTTTCCGTCAAGAAGAACCTCTCTCCATTCCTTCCAGAATAAAAGATAAAACCTGAGCATCTTATAATGGTCCTCGGGAAGCTTATCTACTCTCATTGAAACCTGAGGAACGCTGTAAAGAATGCTTGTAAACTGTAACGCCGCATTTTCTACAGTATCATTTACATTCCACATTATCATATCAGAATGAACTGCAGTTTTGCCTGATGTGAGCCTCAGGTTAACAACATTAAAACGATTTTTCAGAATATCGCAGGGGCAGTCACCGACCCTCAGCATATTTCCGTATTTCCTTATTGACGGGCCAACATAGGATTGGCGGAATTCAATGAGAATTTCGGGATTTATTGCCGTAAGCCTTTTTTTAATATCACTCATAAGGGCATGAATTGCATCCTCAAGGGATTGATAATCACGACCCTCATCATATTCCAAGGCTTTGCCCTTCAAAACAAATGAATCGATGAAATCAAGCTTAAGTCCGTCGAGCTTCCAATTTTTCACCGCAAATTCATAAACCGAAGCAAGATAATTTCTCACCCTTTCATAACGCGGATCAAGAGCAAAAAAGGTTTTTTCATCACCGCAGCCATCTAAAATTATATCCTTGAATTCTTCATATTTATCGCAGTATATCCCCATAAACGGAACAGAATACCAAAGCATAACCTTCATTCCGATTTTATGGATATTTTCAACTAATTCAGCCATATCTCCCATTTTCTTTGGGGCAACAAGCCAGTCACCGCAATAAGCATAGCCGCGGTTGTTGTCATCAGTCTGCCAACCGTCATCTATTATAACTGTTTCCATTCCAAGCTTTTTAGAGGCTTTGCACTCTTCGATAATTTCATCTTTATCAAGATTCTGATGAAAACTATACCATAAAGAATCTATAGGCATCTTTGCGCTTTCCGGAACAAAGGCAGATTTGTAGCCGCATTCGTTTTCCCACCAATTGCTGATATCATAAATGCTGTCGTAATAATAGATATCTCTCAAATCCAAGCGAATAACTGCTGAATATTCTTTTTTGGGAGAGGTGGGCAAGGTAAAAAAAGATACTTCGCATTCAACCGTTGCATCCTCCTCCCTGATTCCCGTTCCGATTTCAATAGGAGTGTCAACATCAGAAGCAGCGATACTCATTTTGTTTCTGCCTTGTCTTGAAATCAACTGCTGTAGTGGCATCCATGAAGCAAGGCGGGATTTTATTGTCTTTTTTCCCCAATCAAAATAAAGCCCGTGAATATCCATCATTGACGGATTCCAGGTAAAAGTGCAATCGCTTGCATTGAAATGCCAACGAATAGTAAATTTCTCGGGAATTTTCGGCTCTTCATATTTCAAATCTACCGTTAGAAAAACAATATCTGCTTCAGTTCTTTGATTCAATTTTATTTGTGCACTTTTATCTGTGCAGATTATCTGAAAATCCATTTGCTCACCTTTCCTAATGAAAAAGGGCGGTTTTTAACCGCC
>JAQXHF010000004.1 GCA_029007095.1 Clostridia bacterium
TTTACAGCTTGAAAAAGAAAAAGCCGCTAAGGCCAAAGAAAAACAGCGAATAGCTCTTGAAAAAGCTCGTGCCGCCGAAGCCGAAAGGGCAAGATTGGCAAAAGAAAAAGAAAAGGCCAAGCTTGCAAAAATGAAAGCGGATCAACTTGAAAAAGAAAGAGCCGCAAAAGCAAAGGCAAAGGAAAAAGAGCGAAAAGCCAAAGAAAAAGCTAAGCAAAAAGAGAAAGAAGCCCGTCAAAAGGCAAAGAACAAAGAAAAAGAAATTTTGAAGCGTGACAACGCGAAAACTGAATCATCAAACGAGGCAAATCAGGACTAATCGTAATTTATAAGCGGAGGATTAAATATGTTCGGTAAAAAAACGGAAAGGATAATAGTGTTGATACTCAGCATTGCCGTGCTGTTGTCATCGACAGGTGTACTGCCGTCTCTTGCGGCAGACGCATCCGAATTGTCCTCGTCGTCCGTTTCCGAGTCAACCTCCGCTGAAATATCACAAGAGGGCGGATCTGTCACGACTACTCAGATTTCGCAGGAGGGCGGCTCGCTCAACACTCTGTCGGGTGAGGGAACTTCGGACAATCCTTATAAGATTGCAGATGCCAACGATTTTCTTGCAATGCAAAACATCATCAACGATACTTCAAAGTCCGATAAGTATTTTGAATTAACCTCCGATGTTGATCTTTCCTCTGTTAAAGCTGATGATTTCAATTCAAACGGTGTTTACGGCGGCTCGTTAATTTCAGTTGACAAAGCATTGGCTAAGGCATCAAAAAATGTCGGATTTAAACTTGACGGTAACGGACATAAAATTATCGGATTGAATGTTTCGTCTGACGATAAAAACGGTATAGCTGTTTTCGGTTACATCAATTCAACATCTTCTGTGTCAAACATTGTGTTTGAGACTCCTGCTGTCACTTCAAGCGCAGATACGGCTTCTATAATAGCTGTTGTTTCCGCAGAAAATGACGGTACTATTTCTAATGTAACCGTAAATTACCCTGTGCTGACTGCTGTTTCTGCGAAGTATGCCGGCGTAATTGCCGCAGTTAACAGAGGTACTGTTATCAACTGTACCGTTAAGGGTAAAATTGCAAATTCAGGCACAGCAACAAAGGATTCACACACCGTAAGCGCGTCGGGCGTATGCGGTGCTGTTGTCGGTTATAACAGCGGAAAAATTACTTCTGTTTCCGCGATAAATGTCGGTATTTATATCCCTGAGGGCGGCAATTCCGTATGCGGCGTTGTTGCCGGCAGAAGCAACGGAACAATAACTAACAGTATAGCTACCGGCGCTATATCCGGCGGTGATTCCAAATCGGTAGCCGGAGGAGTTGTCGGTGAAGCCGTTACTCCTGACAAGAATGATAATAAATTAAGTATAACAAATGTATATGTGCTTACAGCAATATCAAAGTCGGTTGTAGGAAATGCTGTTATCGGAGCTAACGGAACCTCCGATATGTTAAAGGATTGCTATTGGTCAAGCATTGTCAGTGGCAGAAATACAACCGTTGATTTTGCCGGAACAGGTATTAACGATCTTTCGTTCACTTCGTACAAAACCGTATGCGTAGGAAAGTCTGTTGAGCTTAAATCTAATGACCTCGGATTCAAATGGGGTAAAGCAAGCTTTTCTGATACCTATGGTTACAGAGCAAGCGGAAAAAGCGTAGAGCTTATCAATAATAAGAATTCTGCAACAGTTAAAGGTACTGTGCAGGATAGCGTTTCGAGTGTGGTTTATAATGTCGACATTATGCTGCCGTCTGAAGTGGGAGCGGGCGACGGTTCGGTTAAGCTTGTTCAGGCTTTGAAAACCGCTGTTTTAGTTCTTCCGAAAGGCGTTTCGGGCGACGGTACAGAAAAGAATCCTGTCGAGATTTCTACCGCAGGTGAATTGGCTTTAATTGCAAAAGTTCCCTATATGAACTATAAGCTCGTTTCCGATATAACGCTTACCTCGGTATCACCGTTTGAATTCTGCGGAACTATCGACGGAAACGGACATACGCTTACTGTTGACGGACCGCTATTCTCTACCGTTTACGGTTACGAGGAGCAAACCGCTAATGTTAGAAATATTAAAATTGTTGTTTCCGAAGAAATAAACTCCGCAGTTCTCGGAACGGCTGCCAATGCAAAACTTTCGGGTGTGCAGCTTGTACTTGCACAGAATGTGGTAGCTCGTTTAAGCTCAAAGACGGGTGTACTTCTTAATTCTGTTAACGGTGCTTCTGTTATAGATGACTGCCATGTTTCGGCTGACATTATGGTAATGGGTGATAAGGCCAAAGAAATAGGCGCGTTTGCAGGTTCGGTTGACGGAAACGGTGCGATTATTACAAACAGCGGCGTTAATACCGTAATTAAATCGGACAAGAATTCGGTATTTGATTCGGTTTCCGGATTTATAGGAAGCGTTAATGCAGATAATACGACAATATCGAATTGCTATGTAACGGGATCGGTTGAAGCCGGAAAATTTGCGTTTATCGGCAAAACTACAACTAATATAATTAAGGTTGAAAATATAATTTGGAATAAGGGCGGAGAGAATTCTGCTCAGTCGCCGGTTGATTTTACAAATAAAACTGCCTTTGATGAGAAGCAGTTTTCCATATGGCATTTTAATTTGACCGGCGGAGCTTTCTTTACAGGCAAGGGCGGCAAGTTCATAGCTGATTTACCTCAGATAAAAGCCTTGCAGACTGCCGACAAAGATGATTTTACGGTTAATTTTGATTCCGAAGTCATAAACGCTTCTGTCAATATCGACAGCGGCAAATTAGTGCTTAATGTTTCAAGAGCCGACGGAGCGGTTACTGTCGCTAACAGTCCGATTACCATAACTGAAAATAAAACAGGACTTTCTGTTTCTCTCAGCGTTTCTAACGGACTTGACAAGGATTCTGACGGCAATTACATAATCGCTTCCTCATATGACCTTGCATATTTGAGCGAAAATATCAATGAATATTCCGACTCAAACTTCATTATGTCTGCTGATGTCGATATGTCGGAAATAGGCGATTTCAAGCCTATTGGCGGAACGGACGCGTCATTCAGCGGTGTTTTTGACGGAAACGGTCATACAATTTTAAATCTCAATGTTAACGGAACTTCAAAATCAGCGCTTTTTGCTACTCTTGATTCTGCTGTCGTTAAGAACTTAACTTTCAAAAATGCTAAAATCAATGCAAAAGGCAGTTATTCGGCTGTTCTTGCAGGTCAGGCTGTCGGCAATACAGTTATTAAATCTGTAAGTATATTAAACTCACAAATAACCGCAGACGATTTATATTCAGCGGCTTTGGTCGGTTCTGTTAATTCAGAAAGTGAAGCGGTTATATCGGATATAACTGTTTCTGATACCGTTCTGCTCTCATCGGCAGGTTTTGTCGGTGGAGTGGCCGGACGCGCCGACGGTAATGTTGCTTTCGCCAATTTGACTCTTATTAATCTCAATGTCAGCGGGGCGCAAAATATAGGCGGAGCGATAGGTGCCGCCGACGGCAAAGTAAAATTATCTTCGGTTTCTGTTTCAAACTCCGATATAAGCGGTATATCCGATGTCGCAGGTTTGGTTGGCACATCAGGCTCTGAAACGGTAATTTCAAATGTAAAACTCATATCGTCGTCTGTTTCTACGGTCGGCAATGATTCGTCCTATGTATCGGGAGGTATTTCGGCTTCAAGCGCAGCCGATATTTCAAATGCGTCTGTTGATAATTCTACTGTAAAAGGCGGTATTGCCGGCGGTATAGTCGGAAGATCTACCGGTGACATAAATATCAATAATGTAAAAGTATCCGATACGGCTGTTTCTGCTGAGGGAACAGGTACGGTTGCGGCCGGAATTTTGGCTGTTCATAATTCCGGTGGAACTGCCTCTGTTTCAAATGCAAAGTTATCGTCTGATTCTTCTGTATCCGGTGCGGCAGTCAGCGCAGGAATTGTCGGAGACTGCTCCGGCGAAACTTCATTTTTAAATGTAAAAGCTTCTGTTTCTCTTGCCGATATTAAGGGAGATATGACAGCAAGCGCCGTTTCTGCTGCCGGAATAGTCGGTAAGATCGGTGTTAAGGCTATAAATAATGTAAAACTTAATAATGTTAAGGCAATGGGTAATATCAGTTCTGCGGCTTCGGTTGGCGGAATAATCGGTTGCATTAAAAATACCGATAACGGTTTTGATTCAAAGCTGCCGCTTATCAACGGTTGCGTATCTTCCGTTACTGTTTCTTCTAACGGTTTGGATTCCTGCGGTTTGATAATAGGCGCAGTTGAAAATAATGTACTCAATTCAGAAAATATCGCTTCTGCCGTTCAAAATGCCGTGATTTCGACAGCAATGTGTGAGTTAGGCGCATATTCGGCAATAAGCGGTATCAGCGGTGATGTATATGATGTTAACAATCCGGGCGGCAAGCCTGTATCTCCGTCTGAAAATGTATTGAAAAACACAGATGAAATTGAGATAACAATAAGTAATTTGCCTCAGATTAACGGCTTCGTTTTCGATTCAAACAGCGGTTGGGTTTCGGAGTCGGAAGAAAGAATTGCCGTAATAGACAGTACGGAAAATACCGTTAGGCTTAAAGCTCTGCGTAAGTCTGAGGTTATGATTGTCACTTATTATATCAGCGAAGACGACGCCGAATTCAGTATTCCGGTAGGATTTAAGGTTAAAGCCGATCTGCGCGATAAGTTGGAGGGCAGCGGCACAGAAGCAGAACCGTATCTTATCTCAAATGCATATGAGCTTGAAACAATGGCTCAGTATGCGGGTGATAATGCATATTTTGTTCTGACAGACGATATCGTGCTTAATGATTCCGATTTTGCTTTCGGCGGCGGATTCTATAATGTCGGAAACGGAATTGTAACCATAGGCAACGCTGAACAGAAATTCACAGGCCATTTCAGCGGACTTTATAACGGCAAGATACATACAATCAGCGGACTTCGCACAGGTAATAATACTTTCGGTGGACTTTTCGGAGCGATCGAGTCTGCCGTAATTTCCGACTTGATAATTGATTATGCACAGACAGAGGGCGAATATTATTCGGGAATCCTTGTCGGTTGTGCTGATAACTCGACGATAACCGGAGTTACTGTTAAAAATTCTAAGGTTAACTCTGTTCAGGGCGGCAGCTTCGCCGGTGTAATTGTCGGATTAGGCAATGATGTAAACATTGAAAATGTAACTGTTGAAAACTGCTCTGTGACTGCGGCTGTAAATTCCGATTCGTCAACCTTTGAAGCTGTCGGAGGAATTGCCGGTCAGCTTTGCGGAAGTATAAACAAAGCTGTTGTCAATAATGTTAAGATTGAAACTTCGTGTGCGGCAGGTGGTTTGGTCGGCGTTATTCCGAACGGAGATAACTCCCTTGTCATTTCTGACGCTGAATCGGTTGCCGATGTAAGAGCAGATTATGCAGGCGGCGTAATCGGTAAGCTCAGCAACCCTGCGTTGCTCAAAATTTCGGATGTTTCCGTTGGCGGCTGTATCGAGGGGTTTGAAAGCGGAGCGGGTATCGCCGCTTCCGTAACGGCCGAAAGCGTTGACTTTGATGTTTCAATGCTGAAAACGCCAATGATAAAGCATACGGTTATTGCCGCCGATATCAGCGGTAATAATAACGGTATTGTAATCGGTGAAACATCTGCCGACATCTTCACAGACGCCGTTAATAAAAATACAGATGTATTCACGAATGTATATTACTCATCATATCAGAATTCTGCCGGTGTATTCGGAACAAACGAGATAAATTCGTACCAAAGCTATGAATATATCGTCAATGACTTAAATGATGTTAAATATTCGGAGAACGGTGAGAAGTATAATTCCGTTAAGCTCGGAGCTGATTACAAAACTCTTAACGATGACAGCTTTACTGTCGGAGACTTTGATAGTTGGAAACAGCTCGTGATTGGTGATGTTACTCTTAATTTGACTGACATTACCTGTAATCAGCCTGATACCGTCGTGTACGATTCCGATAATTCGGCTGTGCGTTTAATAAGGAAAGCCGATAATGCGGTGCTTGAACTTGTTTATGATAACGGATTGAAAGTTTCCATACCGATTGAGGCTGACTTTAAGCTTGCAGGAAACGGAACAAAGGATAGTCCTTATCTGATATCAAGCGCAGAAGATTTTGCTGTTATGCAGCAGAGCGCGGTCGGCGGAAATGCGTATTATGCGCTTACATCAGACATAAATCTTAATGATGTTCAGCCGTCCGAGTCTTTTGACGCTAACCTTGACGGAAACGGATTTGTACTTTACGGTTATACCGGTAAGCCGTTGTTCGGCTCAGTAACCGGAAGTATCGTAAATGTAGGCTTCGCAGGATTTGCAATATCCGACAGTGAGAGCAAGTCCGTCGGCGCGGTTGCAGAAATTCTTAATGGCGCTGTTATCAAAAATTGTTTTGTTATCGCTGATGTTTCAGCTAACTTAAATAATCAGGACGCAGGTATTCTTGCAGGACGCGCGGTTAACGGCACTTATATTGACGGTTGCCTTACAAGCGGCAGGGTTGTATCTAATAAAGCAATTTCTGTCGGCGGCATAGTCGGTTATGCGCTTAATTCCGAAGTTTTAAGATCAGCATCTACCGCTTATGTTTACGGCGGTAAGTTTGTCGGCGGAATTGTCGGTGAAGCTGATAATTCTTCGCTTGATACGGTTGTATTTGCAAATATGACGGAATCCGTAAGCGGTACTGCGGCCAATATTGCAGGAAATGCTGTTGGCACAAAGATAACTGATGCTTACTTTGATTCATCAGCTTCTGTTTCTGATAAATTTGTCGGTTCGGGTAGTGCGGATACTTCGTATGCGCTTTCAACAGAACAGCTTGTTTCTGCGAAAATCAGCGGATTTATTTCAAACGGCGGCTATCCTGTACCAAGCGGCTTGATATCGGAAAGCAATTCGTCTGCTTTTGATACAGGCGTAGCGTTTGCAGCTTTGCCGGTAAGATATCTTTACGGACTGAATTCAGGAACCGCAAGTAATTATACAGATATTAAAGTAGAACCTGAGGTCAACGGCAACAAGGTGAACCTTGTTATAGGCGGCGGATATAAGCTTACTTTGGAGCCTGTATCCGATTACACCGATTCTACTAATGAAATTGCAAGATATTCAAATCCGTCCGACATAAATTCACTTTCACTCAGCTATAAGCTCAGCGGAAAAGATGACGGTGAACTTAAAAATTCCGTAATTTCAGTAATGCTTAGAAGCGGCAAGGGCTTGGGTTCAACCTCGTTCGGACTGTTTACTAAGCTTAACGCACAGTCAAAACAGATTTCAGATATTGCTGTTGCTGACGGAGTGCTTTATGTGTCTGTCGGCGGTGCGGCCGAAGACCGAGATTATACTGTTTCTGCCATCGACGGTAACGGAGTACAGCTTCAAGTCACCGAAATTAACGGTGAGTATGCTGTAAGCGTGGGCAGTTCCGAAACAGTTTCCCTGAGCATAGAGATCGGCGGTAAAGCAGATCAGCCGTGGGGACTGCGTTCAATATGGCGAAGTATTACGAATAAATAAAAGTTGTTTTATTAAATCAAGAGAGTAGGTGAACTATGCGAAAGAATTTCCAACTTTACAAGACGATAATACTTGTTGCGGCTTCTGCAATAACCTTGATTGCGGTTACTTTTGCATGGTTCGGAGTTTCAAATAACGGCACTTTTGAAAGTTTCAAAGGCGTTATCGAGGGTAATCCCGTAAGCGTTGATTTCTATCAGAAGGGAACCGATGATGAATATGCCGCTCTTGACGGAGATATAACGCTTAACAATTTTGTCCCCGGAAGCTATAATTGCTATAAAATGCTTGTAACTACAAAGACGGCTGATCCTCTTAAACTGTCATTCACGATAGACGATTTACCGAGCGATATGCCCGCGGCGCTCAAAAGTGCTGTCCAGATTAAATATACCCTTGTTAAAGACTCATCCGACGGTAGCTCACAAACCGTAATTTCCGAGTCAAACGGATATATCTCGCTTGACGAATATACAGACGGAGTGATTTTCGGCGGAATTGACCTTACTCAATATCAGAGCGCAAAAGGCGATATTTTTACCATATATTATGAAATCGGTCTTGATCCGAACAGTTCTTCCGATATTTCATTGTTGAGCTCTTCGCTCGGATATGTTAATATCAGCGCACAGAGAGTAGGTATTGCCGACGGAGGCAACTGATGCAAAAGGTAAAGAAAGTTTTTTCGGCAGTAATGGCGGTTATAACCGCGGCTTTATTCATCTTCGGCTTTGCTGTTTTTGTTTCTGTTATGAGAGCGGCGGGCGGTCAGATTCCGTCTGTCCTCGGATACAGCGTGATGCAGATTCAGACTGGTAGCATGGAGCCTGAGTATGAAATCGGCACGGTTATTGTTACTAAAAAAACAGACGCGGTTAAACTGAAAAAAGGCGATGTAATCAGCTTTTATTCAACAGATTCTTTAATCAGCGGTAAGGTGAATACTCACCGCATCGTTTCGGTAAGATATGACGATGAGGGTTATCCGATTTTTATGACAAAGGGTGACGCTAATCAGGCTGCCGATAGAATGGAAGTCGATTCCGAAAGAATAATCGGTAAGGTCATATTTAATCTCGGAACGGTCAGCGGATCGGTTATAAGCGTTTTACAGAATCCGAAGGTCATTTTTTTCCTGATTGTGTTGCCACTGATTTTCATAACTTTTGGTGAAGCCGTAAATCTTGTAACGATGATTGCCGCCAACAGAGAAGCAAAAAAATTTGGAAGCGACAAAAACGATAATGAAAAGCCAAATGACAAATAAGCAAAAATTAAATATATTTTTTACTTCCGTTGTAATTTTTATTGCTGTGATTGCGGTCGGGTTTGTATTTTTCCCAAAGTTGGTCAATTACAAAACCTATTCCATTCAGACAGGAAGTATGGAGCCGAATATCCATAAGGGCAGTATGATTTATGTAAAGGAATGTAAAAATTTTTCCGACTATAAGGTAGGCGATGTCGTCACATTTACCGATTTCGGAAAAACTAAGAGCTTTACTCACCGAATTGTTGCAATCGACGAGGAAAATCAGATGTTTACAACTAAGGGCGACGCAAACGAAGAAAATGATCTTGAACCTACATCGGCAATGTTTGCGGTCGGTAAAGTAGAATTTGCAGTACCTTATCTCGGCTATGTAGCGACTTTTTTGAATAACACGGCGACTAAAATTTCAATAGCTGTAATTTATATAGCATGGCTCGCCATAGAAATTGAAATCTATATTACGGAAAGGAAGAAGAAATATGAGTAAAAGAATAATACTGATGATAGCTTCCCTTGCCGTGATACTCGGTCTGATGAATTGCGGCAGTTCATATGCCTGGTTTGTAACCGCGGCTAAGAAACAGCAGACAATTTCTGTTTCTGTTGTCAGCAGTACCAATACCGCATATCTTACCGATTTGGATTCTGACGAGTCAAACATAATAATTATGCAAAAGGATAATCTTGTAAGTCTTGACGGCAGAGAGGCTGTTCTGAAAATTGAGAATAAATCAACTACCGATACACAGCTGAGAATTGCGGTCGAATACACGAGCTGCAAGGACGGAAAGCCTGAGCAGGTTCGATATTCGGCAAGCGACGATGATATAACAGTTGAATTTGCCAATAAAAATTGGGCTAAAAATATCAACGCCGGCGGTGATTGCTATTTCTATTATGTCGGTGATAATTATTCCGGCGATGAAATTGATAACCTTGACTCGGTTGCTTCAATAGGTTCTGATGTTTCTGAAATAGAAGCTATCAAGAGTATTTATTATAATGAAGATGTTTCTGACAACTATTCGGGACAGAAGATAAATGTTAAGGTTATTTTTGAATCAAAGCAAGCTGACAATGTTACATGGTCAACTGTTGATGAATACGGCGTTTCAGGCGTAGCGGAGTGAAAAAATGATGTCTAAGGTAAAACCTGCAAACATCTTATTTAACATTTTTATGATTATTGCCATGCTTGCAGCCGGTTTTGTCGGATTTAATCTTGTAACCGGAACAAAGGGTTATGCGGTAGTCAGCGACAGTATGAAAGAAACGCTGAATAAAGGCGATGTTGTGTTTGTCCGTGAGACTGATTTCGACAGCTTGAATGTGGGTGATGTCATTACCGTCAAAGTTGGCGATAAGGGATATTTCACACACCGTATAGTTGATATTGATTATGAATCTCAAACGGTTAAGACTAAGGGTGACGCAAATCCGTCTAACGATCCGGGCAGAACGGAAAGTAAAATGATAGTTGGAAAAATGTGGTATAAACTGCCGCTTGCAGGATATCTTTCAATATGGTTAGGCGGCTCGACAGCGAAAAAAGGAATTATAATTCTTACTGTTGCGGCTTGTGTGCTTATAGCGCTGAACTCAATTATAGCTGCAAAGAATAAAAATCGGAGAAAGGAAGATGGCGGAAATGAGCAAAACTAAAAAAATACTTGCCTGCATAGCCTCGCTTACGCTTGTTTTATGCGTCGGATATTTTTCCGTTATGTCTCCGACCTCCGCATGGTTTTATGACAGCGGCGTTATCGACAGCGGCGACAGCTTCGTTTTCGGCAGCCTTTCGGTTAATTCAAGATTTGTTTCGGACAAGAGCGTTAGCTTTGAAGCGGCTACGGATTTTACCGATGAAAACGAAATCTTTTTTGACGATATGGTTCATACCGATACCGTTAATGTTTCTAATGCGGGCAATATCCCTGCAAGAGTTTATATTGATGTTAAAAATGTCGGTGAGTCAAAGGGACTTCGTTGGTTTGCATATACGGACAGCGTACTCGTTGATTCAAGTGTAAAAAAGACACTTAAAAATGTGCTTGATTCGCTTGATGATAACGGATTAAGTTCATACAATATCGGAGCTGATTCCAACAGCGGTTGGTATGTTCTTCTGCAACCGGGACAGTCAGAGCAGATTAAGATTGCCACTTGGATTCAATATGATGATGTTAAGAATGAGCTTCAAAAAAATAATTCTCTGAGCGGATATGATGTTGAAATTACAATGACCGCAACTCAAGATATTGACGGTGCAATGCAACGATAAATTAAGTCGGGGTGACAGTAAATGTTTCAGAAATTTAATAAAAAAGCAATAGCTGTCATCGTAGCGGTTGTTGCAGTTATAGCGGCTGTCGGTGCAACGCTTGCGTGGTTCTCCACCAAAAGCTCTGTAAGCGAAAAATTTACGCTTTCACCGATAAAAGCGACGGGTGAAGTTTATTTCGATGTTAACGGCGAGAAAAAAGAAGCTTCAAAGTTTGCTGACAACGACGGACTGTATATATTAAGTCTTGATAAAAATGATGATAACTATATCGGAAATCTCAGAATGAATGTGAAGCTCAGCGGCAAAGCCTGTGTGCGTGTTCGTTTAGAATTTGAATGGAATAACGCTGACGGTTCGGTGGCTCAGTATTCTACATCGGTTCCGTATGTTTTCGGTGACGAGTGGTACGATAACCGCAACGAAGATTACTGCGTTTATTATATGGAAAACAACGGCAAAGCGAGCTTTGACAATTTGCCTGTAATAAGCGGATTTGATGAAAGCGAATTTGACGATTTCGGCTTTGACAGCGGGAATTATGTGAGGACGTCGATTGAGGTTGACGCGGTTCAGGTTAACCGATATCCGCAGCTTTGGGGTATTAAAAATTTCCCATGGGAAGTTGATGAAAATGGCAAATAAAAAGAAAAAGCCTGCGGCAGGTAAGTCTGTCGCAGGCAAAAATAATTCAGACAAAAAAGTTAATAAATCGGCGTCCGTTTCAAGTAAATCTGCACGCAAAAAGGCTCTCAATGATGAAAAAGAAGCGCTCAAAGTAATTAAAAAGAATGAGAAAGCTCAGCTTCAAAAAAAGAAAAAGAGCGATGAAATAAGAAAAATGCGTGAAAAGAAGCAAAATGCCGAAAGGAAGATGGCAGAAAAAGAAAAATCAAAGACTGAGAAAATCAAGAAAAGAAAAAGCTTCAAGAAAAAATTAAAAAAATTCGGTAAAAAAATTAAATACTATACAAGCAAGGATTTCTTGGGTTCTTTTAATTATGTCAGGATTTTTCTTTTTATAATTCTTCCCGTATCGGTCATAGTTGCAGGCTGTGCAGCCGTTTCACAAAGCGTTGCGGTTAATGTTCCGAGCGAAATAAGAAATTTTGAATTTACGGGCAGAACCGAAAGTGAGCTTACAGCCTTAAAATCAGAGTTTAACGAGGGGCAAAAGCAGGCTCTTATAGATTCGACAGATGCAAAAGGTTCAGGCAAATTTGATTTTTATATAGACAAAACAATTTATATTGACGATGACTTTTCTGATTTTGATTTATGCTTCGGCAATCCGAACAGCGACTGCATTTTAATTGCAACGATTTACGATTCGGACGGAAATGTTATTTACCGTTCGCTCGGAGTTGAACCGGAAACCGAAATCAAAAAAGCTTCTCTTTTTAACAGCATACCCTACGGTGAACAAAAAATGAAGGTATGCGTCAATGCTTATGACAGCGAAACAAATGAGAAAATCGGTACAAAATATGCTAAAATTAAGCTCGCGGTTGGTGTTCGGTAGATGAATAAAAAGAAAAGAATAATACTTATTTTATTATCTGTCGTCGCTTGCGCCGTTATAGTTTCAATCGTTCTTGTTTTTAGCGGTGCGGCGGATAAAATCAGATTAAACGCGGCTGCCTCCGGCGAGGTTAAGGACGGACTTCTGCCAGTTGAAGGAATTGAGCATATTACCGATGTTCCCAACGGTGAAATCAGATATTTGATTAACAAAAAAGTATTTTTTGAAAGTCCTTATTCAATGGGGAATTTTATGTTTGAGAATCCGTCAAGCTGTGGATATGCGCTTGTTTTTGTAATATATGACGGCGACGGCAAGCAGATTTATACATCGCCAAAAATCAATCCCGGACAGTATTTGGAAAAGGACAAGCTATCCTCTGTGCTGAGTTCGGGAGTATATGAATGTTCATATTCTGCTCAGGCATATTCAGACGATGAATTTGTCGGGAAAATAAGCGGAGTAATAACGCTGAGTATCGGCTGACGGGGTGAAACCATGAATATTACTGAAAAAATAACAGAGCTTTTGAAATCCGAGGGAGCGGCAGATGTCGGATTTTCAAAAATAGGCTGCGGACCTTTCGGTGAATCTACATATGCCGTCAGTATAGTTATAAAACTGTCAGAAGCGGTTGTAGACGAAATAGATGCAGAGCCGACGCACACATATTTTCATCATTACAGGACTGTCAATGCATATATCGACAGACTTTGTCTCAGAGTTGGATTCCTTTTGGAGCAGAACGGTTACAAATATATTCCGATTGCGGCTTCCCAGAGTATAAATAAGGACGGCTGGAATTATGAGGGCAGATTCTCTCATAAAAAAGCGGCGAGCCTTGCAGGACTTGGGGGAATCGGAAAAAACGGATTGTTTCTGCATAAAGACTACGGACCGCGCGTAAGGCTCGGCACGGTGCTGACGGACTGCAATTTTGATATTAAACTGTCGGAGTACAAATCCCCGTGTATCGGCTGTGACGCTTGTGTAAACGCCTGCCCTTCGGGAGCTATAAAAGGTAAGCTTTGGCAGGAGGGAATGGACAGAAGCGAAGTGCTTGATCCGGCGGCTTGCAGTAATTATATGAAAAAAGCTTTCAAGCATATAGGCAGAGGCGCGGTGTGCGGAATTTGTATGAGCGTTTGTCCGATCGGCAAAAAAATTAGCAGAGAATGATTCCTTAGAGGAATACGCCGCGAAAGAAAGGTACGGTTAAAATATGGAACAAAGCAGAATTGACAGAATTAACGAGCTTGCGCGAAAGGCAAGGACTCCGGAGGGACTTACTGACGCGGAAATTGCGGAAAGAGACATACTTCGCGCCGAATATATCGCTTCATTCAGACAGAGCTTAGTTTCTCAGCTTGAAAATACTTATATTGTCGATGAACACGGTAATAAGCGTAAGGTGACGAGCAAGAAAAAAAGAAGATAAAGCGGCGGGAGGTCTTATAATGATTTCAAATAAGAAATGGGCAGGTTTGTTTTCCGCCTGTGTGTTAATCGGAGTTATTGCAAGGATTTTTGATAATAATATTTCGGCGTTTCTTTACCGCGACGGCAATATAGTCGGCAGCATATGCGAACATATCGTTCCTATGATTTGGTTTCTTCTTTGCGGATTTGCCTGCGCGATATTGCTTTTTCATCGTAATACGCATACTACAAAATCAAAAAATCAGGTTCTTAATGTTGTTTACGGTGCGTTGTCGGTTATATTTATTTTTGCCGGAACAATTTTTCCGTTTCGCAACACCGAGGATAAGCCGTATGTGATTATTGTTATTACGGCTGTTGTTGCAGCGGCTTGTATTATTTATATAAGCTCCGCATGGTTTAAGCAGGATTTTCAGAAACGGATTATTACAACGGCTTCGGGAGTTTTACTTGCTTCCTGTGCGACTTCCGCTTTGGCTTGTGCAATCAGTCTTGCTTTACCTGCGAGACAGAGTTATTATGATTTGCTTCAAATACGCCAAACCGATAATATGGCCGATATGAAGCAGTATCCTGTTTATTTATTCTGTTTTGCGGCCGCTTCCGGCGCTTTGATTCTGTGGTTTAATTATTTTGCGGCGGTAATGCCTAAAATCAGATACGCATCAGCAAAATTTTTTGCAGCTACCGTGGCGATTAATATTGTGATTGCGTTAGGACTTGTATCAACGGGACATTTCTATTTGTCAGAGATTATTTACGGAATGGCAGTCAGCTATTTCTCACTTTTCGCTTTTGCAAAAATTGCGGAGCGTAAGGACAAAAAGAGAAAATAATTTTTGTGCTAAATGCCGAAAAATTTTCAAAATATAGTATGTCCGGCGGCATTGGCAAGCTTTTAATCTCAACACATGGTAATTTTGAACATATCAAAAATGACTTATTTGAATGGTTTTATTTGTTAATATTCTATAAAATAAAAGCTTTAAAAACTGTTTTTTGAAGTTTTTTTTCAAAAAAATGCTCAAAACGCTTGAAAAATAGCTTGGAATTGTGTAAAATGTATATGTGTCAGTTGACATTTTGCATAAATCAAATCCCAATATGCCGAATTAGGCAATTCAGTAGACGTTTAAACATCATAAGTGAGGAGTTTTATTATGTCAAACAGACTTTTTCAGGGTGTAATTCATCAGATGAGGGGCGCCATAGACAGAACCATAGGCATTATTGATGAAACCGGCGCTGTTATTTCATGCAGCGAGCTTGGAAGAATAGGAGAAGTTAGGTCATCAGCCGCCGCTGCTGCTTTTATGGACGCAGAGGTCTGTGTTGTAGACGGCTGCACCTATAAGGCTTTTGGCAGTCAGATTCATCAGGAGTACGCGGTTTTTGTTGACGGTGACGATGACCTTGCTGAAAAGTATGTCAATATAAGTGCGGTTGCTCTCAACAATCTCAAACTTTATTTTGACGAAAAGTACGACAGAAACAACTTCATAAAAAACGTTATACTTGATAATATTCTGCCGGGCGACATATATCTTAAAGCTCGTGAGCTTAGATTTAACAATGACGCTTCGAGAACTGTCCTTCTTATCAGAATCCCGGAGCAGTCGGATATTTCGGCTTACGATGTTATACAGAATCTTTTCCCCGACAAGTCTAAGGATTTTATTGTAAATGTCAGCGAGACGGATATTGCGCTTATCAAAGAGGTTAAGAGCAATGTTGAGTCCAAGGATCTCGAAAAGCTTGCCCGTTCCATTGCCGACGCTCTTTCAACAGAGCTTTATGTTCACGCGGTAATTGGTATCGGTACAACCGTTGTAGGTATAAAGGAGCTTGCTCGCTCGTTCAAGGAGGCTCAGGTTTCACTTGAAGTCGGTAAGGTTTTCGATACAGAAAAGACTATTGTCAGCTACGACAGTCTCGGAATTGCAAGACTTATATATCAGCTTCCGACAACGCTTTGCGAGATGTTTTTACATGAAGTATTCAAGAGAGGTTCAATAGACAGTCTTGATCAGGAAACGCTGTTTACAATTCAGAAATTCTTTGAGAATAATCTGAATGTCAGCGAAACATCAAGAAAGCTGTTTGTTCACCGTAACACCCTTGTATATAGACTTGAAAAAATAAAGAAACTCACAGGACTCGATCTCAGAGAATTTGATGACGCAATAGTATTTAAAGTTGCATTGATGGTAAAAAAATACCTCGACGCAGATCCGATTAAATATTGATCAAAGGCTGGTTTCGATGATTGACTTTAAAAACGTATCTAAGGTATATGATAACGGAACAAAGGCTCTTCATAATATAAACATTCATATTGATAAGGGAGAATTTGTATTCGTTGTCGGCGCTTCCGGTGCGGGAAAGAGTACCTTTCTCAAACTGATGATGCGTGAAGAAGTTCCTTCAACGGGAACAATAAACATTAAAAATTACAATCTTGGAGAGATGAAGAAAAAGGAAATCCCGTATTTCAGACGAAATATGGGTATCGTTTTTCAGGATTTCAGACTCATTCAGAATATGACGGTTTATGACAATGTTGCTTTTGCGATGCGCGTTGTCGGCGCGAGGGAAAAAGAAATCCGTAAACGCGTTCCGTATGTTATAAATATTGTAGGTCTTTCCTCTAAGGCGAGAAACTATCCGATGGAGCTTTCCGGCGGTGAACAGCAGCGTGTTGCACTTGCAAGAGCGCTTGTTAATAACGCCGATATTATCATAGCCGACGAGCCTACGGGAAATGTTGATCCGCAGATGTCGCTTGAAATTGTTGAGTTGCTTACAAGACTTAACGAGGCCGGCACAACGGTTATAATGGTTACTCACGAGCATAGCCTTGTTTCGCAGTTTGACAAGCGTGTAATCGTTCTAGACAGCGGCGAGGTTATTTCCGACGGCGTTATGGAAGACGGTGAAATCCCGATAGGTCTGGCTTCTCATCTCAACAGCGACACAAAGAGGAGAACCCGTACTAAATTCGGAAACAAGATTTCTAAGAAAGAAAAAAATTCAGAGAAGATTATTGCGGTTGAACCGAAAGATAATGTTAAGGTTGACGACGAATATCTTGACGCTCTTATCGGAGATACCGATTCTTACAGAGTTTATCTTGAACAGGACGATTCACAGCCGAAAGGCGGTGACAGTCAGTGAAAAAAGGCGGAAGTTTAAGTTATCTTACCAAAGAGGGATTTCACAATGTTTGGATGAACCGATTGATGTCGGTTGCTTCCATAGCGGTCCTTATGGCTTGCCTTGTTATGATGGGTTCTGCGTTTATGATTATCGTAAATGTGCAGAATGTTATGAATCAGATTGAACAGCAGAACGTAATTATGGTCTATATGGACGATGATGCGACGCAGGCTGATGTCGCGGCGCTTCAAAAAGATATATTGAGCGTTGACAATGTTCTTTCCTGCGAGCATGAGGATAAGGAAAAGGCTTTTCAGGAACAGCTTGACGAGCTTGGCTCAAAGGCCGATTATTTTGAAGGAGTCGAAAATCCTCTTCCGGAAACCTTTAAAGTAACGGTTAAGGATATGGAAAAATTCGATGAAACGGCTTCGGCTTTATCGGGACTTCAAAAAGTAAACTCAATTCGTGATAATAAAGAGATAGCACAGATTCTAATCAAGACTCGTTCTTCGGTTACTTATATCAGCGTAGGAATTATTGCGGTTTTGTTGGTAATTTCACTGTTCATTATTGCTAATACTGTTCGTATAACAATGTATAGCAGACGGCTTGAAATAAATATTATGAAATCCGTTGGCGCTACAAATTGGTTTATCAGATGGCCTTTCTTTGTCGAGGGAATGACGCTCGGCGCTATTTCGGGCGTTGTGTCTTTCGGAATCGTTTGGGGCGTATATAAGCTGCTGAACGGAACTTTGCAATCAATGTTCTCCGTTATCAATTCGGGATTCAAAATCGTACCGTTCACATCATATGCTTTGTATATATTGGCAGCATTCCTTGTTATCGGTATTGTTTCCGGCGGATTGGGAAGCTTAGTTTCTATTCAAAAATATTTAAAGGAGCGTGGAGGAATTGTCTATGAAGAAGAAGAGTAATCTCAGCCTTTTCAAAAGACTGACTTCGTTTGCGATTTGCGCCGCGGTTGTGTTCACGGCTGTCGGTTCGATGAAAATAGAGTCTCATGCAACATCTCTGTCAGCTCTTAAAAGCCAATATAACAGCTATCAGAGCAAGATAGAGGAGAGCGAAGCCAAGGTTAAGGAGCTTGAAGCGCAGCAGGCAGAGCAGGAGAGTATCATTTCTGAGCTTAACGGTCAGATAGAACAGTTAAACCGCGAGCTTGAAAATATTATTGCTCAGCAGGCGATTATTTCAGACGATATAAATTCATCTGAAAAGGCGATTGAGAGTCTTAATACTCAGATTGCAGACCTTGATAATCAGATTGCTCAGAAAGATAAGGAGATTGACGATACCGTTGAACTTTTCTGCCAGCGAATGAAAGCGAATTATGTTTCGGGCGGAACTTCGTTGCTTGAACTTTTCACCTCGTCGTCAAGCGTATCCGGCTTTCTTAACAGACTTGAAATATTCAAGAGAGTTACTGACAGCGATCAAGCTCTTGTTGACCAGCTTGATAAGGAAATTGCTTCTATTGAGTCGATGCAGGAGGATCTTAAAACAAAGAAAACCGAGTTGCAGACTCAGAAAACAAAACTTGAAACTAAAAATTCAGAGCTTAAAGAGGCCGGCGACGAGCTTATCAGCCGTCAGCAGGATATAGTAACTAAATCGAACGAGGTTAACGCAAAGCTTGAATCTCTCAATTATCAGACTCAGAAGCTCAATGTTTCTATCGACCGTTACGAATCCGAGATGGACGCACTTGACGATCAGATCAAGGCTTTCATTCAGAATAATACAAACAATTCGTCTTCCGTCGGTTCATCGTCCTCAGGCGGTTCGTCATCTTCGTCGGGCGGTTCGTCTTCTTCGACCGTCAGCAGTAAGGGTTGGGCATGGCCTGTACCTTATTCAAGCTCATATATAAGCTCGCCTTACGGATACAGAAACGATCCGATTTCGGGCAAATATAAGTTCCATTCGGGAATTGATATCACGATGGGCGGTGCTTACGGTAAGAAGATTGTTGCTTCAAAGGCGGGTACGGTTATCAGAACCGTTCATAGCAATTCAGGATACGGCAATTATGTTATGATTGACCACGGCGGCGGATATGTTACTCTTTACGGTCATTGCAGTTCGCTTGCAGTATCGACCGGTCAGAAAGTCAGCCAGGGACAGACGATAGCTTATATCGGCACGAGCGGATATTCGACAGGACCTCATGTTCATTTTGAGATACGCTTGAACGGTGAAAAGGTTAATCCGTCCAATTATGTTCACAAATAATTTTGATTAAAACCGCTGCGTTATGCGGCGGTTTTAGCCGTTTTACTGCCGGAATAAAATTTTCATATGCTCAGAGGTTTATATGATTAGGATAAATGAAATTAAATTGCCGCTTGATTCTAACTATGACGACTTGTTTGCCGCGGTTATTAAGGAGCTTAAATGCTCAAAAAATCAGATAAAAAACATTGAGATTTCACGCAAATCTCTTGATTCGAGAAAGAAGGACAATCTTCATTTCGTTTACAGTGTGGATGTTACGGTTGACGCAGATGAGAACAAGTTGCTTGCAAAATCAAAGAGCAAGAAGTCTGCTGCTATCGAACCGTTTATTTATACAATGCCGGAAAATAAGCGAAAAAGTCAATTCCGTCCTATCGTTGTTGGCTTCGGTCCCGGCGGAATGTGGGCGGCGCTGACGCTTGCAAGGGCGGGACTTTGCCCGATAGTATTAGAGCGCGGAAGAAGTGTAGATGAGAGAACGGCCGATGTTAATCGCTTTTGGAAAACTAAGGTTATAGATGAAACATCAAATGTGCAGTTTGGAGAGGGAGGTGCCGGTACATTTTCCGACGGAAAATTGACCACCGGCATCAAGGACAAGCTTTGCAGAAAGGTCTTTCTTGATTTTGTCGAATTCGGCGCGCCTGAGGATATTCTCTATTCGTGGAGACCTCATATCGGTACAGATAAGCTTGCAGAAGTGGTTAAAAATATCCGTAAGGAGATCATAAGACTCGGCGGAGAAGTCAGATTTTCGTGCTGTCTTACAGATGTTATTATTGCTAATGGAGTTGTTCACGGCGTTACTTATAAGTATGCAGACAACAATTCCGTTGACATTGAAACGGATTCCGTTATAATGGCGATAGGTCATTCGGCTAAGGATACGGTTGAGATGCTTTACCGTAAGGGATTGGATATTATGCAAAAACCGTTTTCGGTCGGAGCGAGAATTGAACATTCGAGAGAAATGATTGACAAGTCGCAGTACGGCTCGTTTGCAGGCCATCCTGCGCTCGGAGCGGCAGATTATAAACTTTCGTGTCATCCGCCGCATGGCAGAGGCGCATACACCTTTTGTATGTGTCCGGGCGGCACGGTGGTAGCTGCGGCGAGCGAGAACGGAGGAGTTGTTGTAAACGGAATGAGCAATTATGCCCGTGACGGTGAAAACTCAAACTCGGCTCTGCTTGTCGGAATTGAGCCGGAGGACTTCGGAAGCGATCATCCTCTTGCCGGTTTTAAATTACAGCGTGAAATTGAGGAAAAAGCTTTCAAGTGTGGAGGCTCGGATTTTACTGCGCCTGCTCAGCTTGTAGGAGATTTCCTTCAAGGAGTGGCTTCCACCTCTCTCGGCAATGTCAATCCGTCATGCCCGACAGGAGTTAAACTCGGAGATATACGGCTTGTTTTACCCAAAAAAGTAACGGACACGATGGCCGATGCCATTGTGAAAATGGGACAACAACTCAAAGGATTCGATTTACCTGACGCTGTGCTTACCGCTCCTGAAACGCGTTCATCTTCGCCTGTAAGAATTCTGAGAGACGAATTCTATCAATCGTTGAAAGTCAGAGGACTTTATCCCTGCGGAGAGGGTGCAGGTTACGCAGGAGGTATTGTTTCGGCGGCGGTTGACGGAATGAGATGCGCACACGCCGTCCTTGATGATGAATTTTAAAGGATTGATTTTAGTGATAATTGATAAATATGATGAAAAATATCTGACCGAAGCGATAGCAATATGGAATGAAGTTGTCAATGACGGTCAGGCTTTTCCGCAGACAGAACCATTGAATATTGAAAGCGGAAAAGAATTTTTTGAATCTCAAAGCTACACGGGAATTGCTGTTGATTGCGGCAAAGCGGTGGGATTATACATTCTCCATCCTAATAACATCGGCAGATGCGGCCATATTTGCAACGCAAGCTATGCGGTTAAAGGCAGCGAAAGGGGACGGGGAATAGGTGAATTACTTGTTAAAGATTGCTTGACTCAGGCTAAAAAGCTCGGCTTTGGAATTTTGCAGTTTAATGCAGTTGTAGCAACTAATAAATCGGCTCTTTCACTTTATAAAAAGCTCGGGTTTACTCAGCTCGGAACAATCCCAAAAGGCTTTTTGAAGAAAGACGGAACATATGAGGATATAATTCCGCATTATATAAATTTGTGATAAAAATAAGTCCAAAAGTCAGTTCGTTTCGACTTTTGGACTTTATGCTTATTCTGTGTTATTTTTCTTTTTTACCGTTCTTTTTATTAACATTGCAACCGAGAAAATCACGAGGAACAATACGGCGGCGATTATGATATATTTCATAGGAATAAGATTGTATATGCTCTCTCCGAGTATGGTAAAAGCGATAACTCTCGGTGCAATTCCGAGGACGGATAGAATCAGATACTTTGGAAAGCTGAAATTTAATGTTCCCATTAAAAGCGACGATATATCAATGGGAAAAGCCGGTATGAGCCTTATCAGAAATATTGCAATATTCTGGTTTTTGTCAAGCATACCGATTAGCTTTTCGCCGTTTTTTGCAGAGTCAAGCTTTTTTTGCACCGCGTCTTTTCCGAGGAATTTCCCGAAAAAATATGCAACGGTGACTTCAAAAGCTATACCGAGGATATTGACTATAATCGCTTCTTTCCAACCCATTGCAACGCCGACTGAAATATAAATCATAGACGCCGGAATAACCATACTGACGGCTTTAACGCAATATACCCCGATTATAATTATTATAGCTGCCGGCAGGCTTTTTGCACCGGATATCAGACTGCGAATGTCGAGATTTGACAGAGTGCGATAGTTTAAAGCCACGGCTAAAACTATTGCAACAACTATTGCTATCCGAAGAATGTCAAGCAGTTTTTCTTTTTTTGAACTCATACGATCCCCTTAATTTTCAGAGTTTTGAGATATTCTTTCTGTTCAGGCAATATACGGGTGCTTTCTATCGCCTTTTGGATTGTTTTGTTATGTACCCAAGGTTCAAGACGGCACTCCGTTATAAAAGGCAGAATATCGTTGTATTGCTTAGACAGAGCGGTAGCGAAGTACCACGCGATCATCATTTTAATATAGTATTCGTCACTTTTTATATTTGAAATAAGTTCAGGATAAGCTATATCAAATGAACTGTCAAGATAATAATTCATCAGACATTTGATTGCAAATCGTACAGCGTAGGTGCTGCCGAATGATATCCATTCACGACATTTTTCGCTAAGCGCCGTTAGATTTTTACCGAGAATTTTCGGGGACATCATATCGCAGGTTGCCCAGTTATCTACATAAGGCAGAAATCGGTCGAGCGCTTTTATAGTTTCATTGTAATCCTTGATTTGTTCAATCAAGAATGCGTGTAGGTTGTTCTCCTCGTAATACTTATGAGGTAAGTGATTCATAAAACCCTGCGATTCATCGCTTTTTGAAAAAGCTTTTGCAAACTTCCTTAATTCGGGCGTACGCACTCCTATTACAAGTTCCTTGTCGATATTAGGAATGAGCTTAGCGTGAAAGTCGCGGTATTTTAAGTCCTGCATCTGAAACAGTTGAGTATGCAATTCGTTCAATAATATTACCGCCTTTGTGCAATGTAAAAGCGGCGCAGTTCGTCTGAGCTGCACCGCTTTTTATCAATTCAATGTTATCTTACGCTGTTTGTAAGGTCAATGAATTCTTTTATGACAGTTGAAGCAGCGTTGCGTCCCCATGAAATAAGGCACCATGTATCGGTGTCAAATTTATCCTTTTGGGAGCTGTACTGAATACCTGCCATTACATAATCATCATCGGGTTCGAGATATCCGATAGCGTCATTCATAAGGTCAAATACGATTAAATTCTCGCCGTAGATTTCACGAAGTGACTTGTACTTAAAGCCGACAAGTCCTTCGCCGCCGACAAGAAGCTCACCGTAAGTTTCGCCGGGGCAAAGCTCAACTTTGAGCGAATCGCCAAGCTCCATATAACCGCACTCGGTTACCGAGTAGTAAGTATCTGAGCATGAATCATAGAGGAAGAAATAGTCTGTAATTCCTACCTTGCCGATTATATCGAGAAGTCTGTTGCTTACTTCGATGATATACTGCTTATTTGCAATGTTGAGCATAGGAGCTACAACTTCTTCTGTAACGGGTTCCCAATCCTCGTACCAAATTGTGTAGTTTTCGTTATCGGAAAGCTCTTTAACACCGAGAAGATCGCCGTATTTTTCATTTATAACAGCGCACTCAGCTTCGCTTTCGGTAAGGCCGAGAAGCATATATCCGATTTCGTGGCCGTAACGGACTGTTTCCTCGTGTCTTGTGAGACCTTCGATTCCGTCATCTGTAACGCCGCGCTGGTAGGTAATAGTTCCGACTGCGCCCTGTATAAAGATGAAGTTGTATCCGGCAGAATTAAGAACTTCCTCAGCGTAAGGAATAAAGTCAGCGGAAATAACCTCGTGACCGAATCCTGAATTCTCAGGATGAACGCCAAAGCTTGTAATCATTGTGGGAGTTTCGTTTGCATTGTCGGGAGTGAATTCAAGACGGTAGATGTTCTCGTCAAAAGCGTAGGGAGCTGTTCTGTCTTTGAGATAATCCTCGGCAATGTTCTTCTTAGCAAGAGTAAGAGTACCCGAAGTCATATCTGCATAAGCTTCTTTGATAGACTTAGCGGTGCTGTCGATAACCTTGCTGAGGAAAGTACGGTCAACGCCGCTTTTGAGGCTTGCCAAACCGAGATTTGAGAGGAAAATGTTGCTCAGAACATTCTCAACGGTGTTAGCCCAAACGCCCTGCAAGTCAATACCGCTGTGGGTGTGTGTGCAGGAAACATTTATGCTTACAATATTGTTTTCAGCCGCAAAATCAGCGACTGCTTCACGGATAAGGCGAACATCTGCATTTGCGATGCCGATAGCGTCAAGCACACAGAATGCAACATTTCCTCTGCCGCTGCCATCGTTAAGTATGATAGTGCGGACGCTGATACCGTCAAAAGTTTCTGTGGTTTCAGCCATAAGACCGTAGCCGCCCATTGTGTAGGGCTTAACACCGAAATCATCGGGAAGTATTGATTCCTTAGCATAGCCGAGATGCCATCTTGCACCGGCGGCAGGCGAGTCAAGGAATTTGTCCATTCCTGCGTAGAAGTTGCCGTATTCGTCAAGATTAAAATCGGCATAATCGTTTATAGCAGAGGTCTTGGGAATGATTTTCTCAATCGCAGAGCCGAGAACGCCGATAAGCACATTTGTAAGAACATTTACAAGATTTGCAACGAGCTTCATAAATGTTGTCTTGAAGCTTGAATTGAAAATGAGGTTTGCCGTGTCCGCAAGACGGTCAGCCTCGACCGAGGAGCCGTTGACCTCGACATCTGTACCGTTGGTGGCGCATTGGGCGAGATAATCCTCAAACGAAGTTGCATTGAGAGTTACCTCAGGGCCGACATCTTCTTTATTCCCTGCAAATGCCGTTACCCCGATAGGGATTACAAGGCAGAAGCAAAGAAAGACAGAAATTACGGAAAGAACTGTCTTTTTCATTGAGAGTTTGTTCTCCTTTCAGTTTAAAAGCAGTCAAAACAAACTGCCCTTAGTATATATTTTGATTTATTATATCACATTTTACAAAAATATACAATATAAAACAATAGGGTGAATTTTTAGTAATTTTAACGAAAAATATAATTTTTTAAAATAAAAGAACAGTTTAATTTCAAATTATATATTTACACTATTAAAAGATATGTTATAATGACTTTGATTTTGATTTATTATGGAAATAATTTTTGTAAATTTTATTATAAATCAGAGGAGGCTTACAGAATGAGAAAAACAAAGATTGTCTGCACCATAGGCCCTGCCTGTTCAGACAGAGAAACGCTTATTGCAATGTGCAAAGCAGGTATGAATGTTGCAAGACTTAATTTTTCGCACGGCACACATGAGGGGCATCAGAAAGTTATCGACCTTATAAAAAGCGTCAGAGACGAGCTTGAAGTTCCGCTGGCTATAATGCTCGATACAAAAGGCCCGGAATACAGAATAAAGACATTTAAAAACGGCAGCGTAACGCTTAAAGCAGGAGATACCTTTGCTTTCAGTATTGAGGATATAGAGGGCGACGAAAACCGCGTCGCCGTAACATACAAGAATATTGTTAATGAGCTTGAAAAAGGCGATAAAATTTTGCTCAACAACGGATTGATTTCCTTTGAGGTTACCGATTTTACGGAAAAGGAAGTTGTCTGCCGCGTTGTAGTGGGAGGCGTCCTTTCCGACCGTAAGAGTATGAGCTCCCCCGGCAAGGTTCTCAATCAGCCTTATCTGAGCGAACAGGATAAGAAAGATTTGCTTTTCGGAATTAAAAATGATGTTGATTTTATTGCCTGCTCATTTGTTTCGTCAAAGCAGGATGTCGCGCAGGTTAAAAATTTCCTTGCGGAAAACGGAGCTGAGGGGATTGACCTGATAGCCAAGATAGAGAACCGCTCCGGCGTTGACAATATAGAGGAAATCTGCACAATTTGCGACGGAATTATGGTTGCGAGAGGCGATATGGGCGTTGAAATTCCGTTTGAGGAGCTTCCGGCAATTCAGAAAAAACTGATTACGGTTTGCCGTTTGCTCGGCAAGAGAGTTATCACCGCGACCGAGATGCTCGAATCTATGATTCACAATATCAGACCTACAAGAGCCGAAATTTCAGATGTCGCAAACGCTGTCTATGACGGAACGAGCGCGATAATGCTGTCGGGAGAAACCGCCGCCGGCGAATATCCCGTGCTTGCCGTCGAAACAATGTCAAAGATTGCTCTTGAAACCGAACAGCATATTTGCTATGAGCAGAGGTTCCGCCACAATGATTTTCAGATTAAAAACACGGTTGACGCTATTTCACACGCGACCTGCGGTATGGCGATTGATATAAACGCAGGAGTAATAGCGGTTTGCTCTCTTTCCGGAGCAACGGTCAGAATGGTATCCCGATTCCGTTGCCCTGCCGATATTCTGGGTGTAACGACTAATAAAAAGACCTGGCGCAAGCTTGCTCTTTCGTGGGGAGTAACGCCTGTTATGTGTGAAATATTCAATTCGGTAGATGTGCTTTTCTATACAGCGAAAAAGCTCGCCAAAGAAAAATTTTCGCTTAATGAGGGAGATAAGCTTATCATAATGGGCGGTATGACAAACGGTGTTTCCGGCAATACCGATCTTATCAAGGTTGAAACCGTATAAAAATAATATTAAAAACCACAGGCTTGCACGAGTTAATTCGTACAAGCCTGTTTTTATGGAGTCTTATTAAGTTGAATCAATACTGCTTGACAGCGTCTGCAAACGAATCGGTAAAGCCTCTCGGTCCCCAATATTTGAGGATAAGCTCGCTTGCTGTTCGGCAAACAACGAGGAGAATACGATCGAGAGTGTCTGACTCTCTTTCCTTTGCGCCGACTGCTATGAGGGCTTCGGTCAGACGAGCCTCTGCTGTTTCAAGCTCACCGTCAACGATGATTGTCTTTTCGAGAAGAGCGTTTGCATTACTCAATGCAGATGTAAGAATGGTTGATTCTGTTTCGGAGAGGTTGGAAATATCAACCGCATTTGCTTCTGCAATCAGCTTTTTAAGTTCTCTCGGATTTCTGTGACCGTTGAACTGCGGATACTCGGTAGTTGTGAATACATCCATATCTTCAACTAAAAGGAGATCGGTTGCAAGTCTGATAACAACATCGTTGCTGCCGATTTTTTCATGATCCTGACCGCCGAAGAACCAAGTGGTCTTCGGGAAAGCGGCGGTTGAAGCGTCAACCTGACCGTCGGGTGAAAGATAGTCGTACTGCTTGTAATTCTGCTGAACATAATCTTCACCGAGGGCTTCACCGACTTTACTGAATGTTGCGCCCATCGAGGTAGAAGCTGAATGAATTATCTTATCTGAATTTGAATCGGAATCAATCAGGCTGTAAAGCTCCAAACCGTAAGCGGAGATATCATAAATTTTAACGCCGTTTTTCTCATAATTTTTGAGATTCTTTACGAGATTGCTCTGAGCTTCATGGAATTTGTCAGCCTTAGCTTTGAGTACGGTACCGTCTGTCAGATATTCTGCGGCAAGCTCGTCGTACATTGCGTTGGGAACAAGTCCCCACATATTGATTGACTTTGAGAGAAGAGCGGTCGAAAGACCGGTAGCGGCGGCAGAGAAAACATTTACAAGAACTTCTTTCGGAAGAATTCTTACGGCAATGTTTATGAGCCAACCGGTGTAATCGTCAGGTCCGATGAGCTTTGTGAACATATCGCGGTAAAGTCCGGTATCGCTGTAATCAAGCTCGTTTGCCATAACCTTGCCGACAATTTCCGAACCGTCAAGGGCGGGAACGATAAATACGATTTTATTGATACCATCGCCGGAGGGATGTTCGTTGATATAAGCTGTTGCAATAGCTCCGCCGAGACTGATAGGTACAAGGTTTACCTTATCTTTACCGGTGTCTTTCTTTGCTTTTTCGATAATAGCTTGAAGCTCATCTATGATTTTGTATGTATCTCCGAAAGAGTTGTAAGCAAAGTAGTAGAGGTTTTCTTCGCCGACTTCCTGAGCGTATTGGTCAAGAGGAACGCGGTCAAATATTTCTTTCTTCTCTTCCTCTGTGCATTCCGAAATCGGGCGTCCGTCATAACCTTTTACAGCAATGTTGTTGAGAGGCTCGCCGTCGTCTCCGGCAGCGCTGAGGGACATCTGATCAAGCAACGCGTTGTAAATCGCGTCGGAAAGACCGCAGTCTTTTTGCGTTATAAGAGTGAACATAAGGGGGAGTATGAGCTTTATAACAAGATCCCGGACATTGAAATAGAGAGGCCAGCCTGTGATTTCTTTTCCGCTGTCATCGTAAACCGGATCACCGTTATCGTCAGCGAGATAGGTGTTGGCCTGACCGATACCGTGAATGATGATGGTCGGGTAAACCTCGTCTCTTTCCAGTTCGCTTACGGAAACTCTCTGAGCGGAGTCGTTGGTGTCAATCGCGTAAGCGCCGACTGCCGCAATACCCGTCAGCATTGAAATTGCAAGCAGGACGGAAAGGACTTTTTTAAAAGTCTTGTTCATTGTAATTACTCCATTTCTATATTATTTATAACCAAATCGGTAGATCCTGTGAGGATAACTCCGCAGGAGACCGTTGATTTCTCATCAACCGAGCCAATGCTAACGCTGAGCGTATTGCCGTCTGCGTCGCACCGGCAATCCCAGCTATTGCCGATATTTACATTATCGCTGAAATTGACTCTGATTTTTTTACCGCTTAAATATTCGTCGGTAAGATTTTTCTGATAAATATTGAGCTGATATGAATATGTGCCGTCGTCATTTTTCCAGATATTGATTATTCGGGCGGAAATTTTTACTTCATCGGTCGAGATTTCTGCGCTCAGACTTCCGCTTTGAGCGGCGCTTCCGTCGGACTCTGTATATGGAAGGCTGTTTATTTTGCCGATAGAATATCTAAAAATCAGCAAGGCGTCTGTTGAATCAACCGTTCCGTCAAGGTTAACATCGGCAATTTTTATCTGATTTTCAAAAAGCTCCGCTTTGTTAGATGTATAATTGGTTACAAGCAGAGCGTCATTGGAATTTATAACTCCGTTACCGTCAACATCACCGACAGCGCAGTTTTCATATGAATCGTTTGTTACCCGTGTCGCAAAATGAACGATGAGCGAAACTGCGGCACAAACAACCGCAATAACCGTAAATATGATTATCAGATTTTTTTTACTGATTTTTTTGCTCTTTTTACGACTGCGTTTTATAACATCGGGTTTGTTACTGTCCATAATGTTCCTCACAATTTTTTGATAAACAATATTATATCAAAAATAATAAGTTTTTTCAAGAATATTATGTATAAAATTCCTATTAGGATTATATTGAAAAAGGCAAAAGACTGAAAAGAAACGACAAAATAGGCGCAAAAATAATCGCGGGCATATAGTTGGCAACTTTAAATTTTGAAATTCCGATTAAATTAAGACCGAGGGCGATTATAATTACCGAACCGGCGCAGGTCATTTCCGCAATCGCCGCGTCGCTCAACAGATTTTGCAGCAGTCCTGCCAAAAGCACGAGAGCACCCTGAAAAACGAAAACAAAAACGGCGGAGAGAATTACTCCGAAGCCGAAGGTTGCCGCGAGCATAGTTGAGGAGATAAGGTCAAGCAGCGATTTTGTGTAAAGTATCTGATTATCACCGAGCAGACCGGCATTCAGAGAACCGACTACCGTCATAGAGCCGACGCAAAAAAGGAGACTTCCTGTTACGAAACCTTGTGCGACGGAACCGTTCTGATTTTTGCCGAATTTCTTTTCAACAAATTTTCCGAGCCTGTCTAATTTATCGTCAATATCTATGAGTGTTCCTACTATTGCGCCGAGTACCATTGAGATGATAAGCACCAGCGTGTTTTCTCCCGATAAAGCTCCGTCAATTCCGATATATACCGTGCATAATCCTATACCTATCATAACCGCGTTGCTCAGCTTTTCGGGGATTCCTTTTTTGCAAAGTGTTCCTACCGTGCCTCCGAGCAGAACGGCAACGGTATTTACAATAACTCCTAACACATTTTCGCCGCTTTCTTTAAAATATTTATTTAATCATAACATATATCGGGAGTAATTGTCAATTTTAGGTTGTAATTGTAGAGCGTTTGTGTTAAAATATTTTTAAAATATTAGACTTGACAAAATTTAATTGCCTGAAAAAAACTGATGCGGCGAGGTGCGGATATGTATAAGTTTGTTCCCTTTATCAAATATTCCGTAAACGGAAAGGTATATGAAAGCGGTAAGCTTAACGATGAGCATTATACGCTTGATTACACGGCTGACGATTCCGCAGTTAAGTGTATTCTTCACCCGAAAACCGAGATTGAGCTGATGGAATTCAGACTGACGGCTATACGCAAAAGCTCCGGTTCTGAGGTGTTCTTTGCCAACGGATATCAGTCATGGACTACCACAAGGGAGTATTCGCCCGACGATACCGTAAACGGATATATTCCTGTTGCAAAAATATCGGACTTTACAAAATCGCTTGCAGGAATTTCCGGTGATTACCACTTCACAAATTACGGAGAAAAGGGCCGTTTTCACAGCTTTACATATACATATTTCAGGCTCGGAGACAAGCTTGAACTTTTCGGCTCTCTCAACGAGAGAACAGGTTATACTATTTTTGAAGTCAATTATCCCGAAAACAGTTTTTCTGTAATCAAAGATGTTGAGTCGGCAAAGGTCACGGGCGATTACGAGCTTGTAAATGTACTTCGTTTCGAGGGCGGATACGATGAGGTGTTTGACAATTATTTCGGAGCTATGAATCTGAGAAAATCAAAGTTAGAGCATCTTTCCGGATATACTTCATGGTATAATTATTTTCAGAAAATCAGCGAGGATATCATTCTCCGCGACCTTGACGGACTTGACAGAGCGAAGGATTCCGTATCGGTATTTCAGATAGACGACGGATTTGAGAGCGCCGTGGGCGATTGGCTTGAAATTGACGAAAAGAAGTTCCCGAACGGAATGAAACCCATTATTGATAAGATTCACGAAAAAGGATATCTTGCCGGACTTTGGTTAGCTCCGTTTTCCGCGCAAAAATCATCTGAAATCGCAAAAGAGCATCCCGACTGGCTTATAAAGGACAATGCTTCGGGTAAACCGCTTCTCGGCTGCGTTGCTTGGGGCGGAGCTTATACGCTTGATTTTTACAATCCCGAAGCGAGGGAATATATAAGGCATTTCTTCGATGTCGTCCTGAACGAGTGGAATGTTGATCTCGTTAAGCTTGATTTTCTTTATTCAGAATGTATGCAGCCGCGAGACGGAAAAACCCGCGGACAGATTATGTGCGAGGCAATGGATTTCCTGCGCGAATGTGTTGGCGACGAGAAATATATCCTCGGTTGCGGCGTTCCTCTCGGACCGTCTTTCGGAGTCGTTGACGCCTGCCGTATAAGCTGCGATGTTGATTTGAAATATACCGGAAAATACTACAATAAGCTCGGCGTAAACCGTGAGATTCCGTCTGCCCGTTTTGCAATGAATAATTCCATCTTCCGCAGACATCTTAACAGGAGAGTTTTCTGCAACGATCCCGATGTTTTCTTCCTGCGCGACGGAAATCTCAAATTCAACGACGAGCAGAAGCTTTTGCTTGCCAAGATAAACAATCTCTGCGGCGATGTGCTTTTTGTTTCTGATAACGCCGGAGAATACAGCGATGAAAAAATCTCTCTGCTTAAAAAATTCTTTAAGCGAAGCGACGCAAAAATACTGAAAGCCGAATATATCGGAAAAGACAGTCTTTATATCAGATATACCGAAAACGGCGGCGAAAAAACTTTGAGATTTAATATCGCTACCGGTAAGAGCAATGTTGAAAGTCTTATTTGATTTTAGAAGTTAAGTTTAAAAGATATGTAACTGAGGTGGCAAGATGGCAAAAAAAGAGAAAAACGCAAAAGAATTCGATCCGGGCGAGGCTCAGAAGCGTATGGAGAAATATATCAAAGCCTGTGAGAGCGAAAAGAAAGGCAAAAAGCTTACTCTGTCCATACTCGGCGGTTCTCTGCTGATTTTTGTTATTTTGCTTGTTGTAATTTTAAAAATGAGCGGAGTCGGTAAAACAATCGTTTACGAGCAGGGCACAGTAGCAACCTCCGCTTATACCGAGAGCGCCACGGAGAGTACGGAACTTACAGATTCAGCGTCTGAAAATTTAACATAACAGGAGTGATCAATATGAATTTTGACGCAAAAAAGACCGCTGAGGAAGCGGCGGAATGGATAAGGGACTTTTTCGAGAAAAACGGAAAAGGCTGCAATGCAATCGTTGGCATTTCGGGAGGCAAGGACAGTTCTGTTACTGCGGCACTGTGCGTTAAGGCTCTCGGAAAAGACAGAGTTTACGGCGTACTTATGCCTAACGGAGAGCAGGCTGACATTGATATGGCTAAGCTGCTTGTAAATCATCTCGGAATTAAAAATATCGAGGTTAACATCAAGGACGCATATGACGGCTTGATGAATTCTATAAAAAATTCAAAATGCGCCAACGGAATTGACGGAATCGAAATATCCGACGCCACACGAATCAATCTTGCGCCGAGAATTCGTATGTCAACCGTTTATGCAATCGGACAGAGCCTGAACGGCAGAGTAGCAAATACCTGCAATCTTTCCGAGGATTGGGTAGGCTACTCAACAAGATACGGAGACGCAGCAGGTGATTTCAGCCCGCTTGCAAGACTTACCGTTCAGGAGGTAAAGGCGATAGGCAGAGAGCTCGGCTTGCCGGAAGCTCTTATAGAAAAAGCTCCGTCTGACGGACTTTGCGGCAAAACCGATGAGGACAATCTCGGATTTACTTACACCGTGCTTGATAAATACATCAGAACCGGAGTTTGCGAGGACGAAAAGACAAAAGAGCTTATCGACTACAAGCACGAAATGAATAAGTTTAAAATGGAGCTTATGCCTTGCTTTGAATATAAAGCATAACTAAGAGGTCTATTTCCGTAACAGAAGAAAAACCGTTGCAAAGGTTAGAACAGTTCTTCCTTTGTAACGGTTATTATTTTATCGTAAAATTCGTATGAGCAGGCAGATATCAAAGCTCCGTTTGCGCTGAAAACACTGTATTTGTCGCCGTATTTGCAAAATCTGTCTGAGCTTGAAGGAAAATTATATTTTTTGATATCCGCGAGCGTTTCACCTCTGCGCTTAACGGCGCTCTCTTTCAGAGTCCAAAGCCGCGTAAATTCATATTTCGGACTTTCGCTTGACCTGACTGCGTTTATTTCGTCGTCGCTGAAAACCCGATTTAAAACGGCGTCTTTCACTTCGGTTACAGGCTGAATGTCAATTCCGACAGCTTCGGTTCCCACGACAACGGCAATGCCCGAATCGCAATGGGAAAGATTAAAATGGATTTTGTTCGTTTCTTTAATATACGGCTTGCCGCCTACGCTTGAAGAAAGAGTGAATTCATTTAAACCGAATTCTTTTTTTAGTGCGAATTTAAGCAAAAGATATGCACAAAGACAGTTACGCTTATCAATTTCCCGTGCAAGCCGACAGTATTTAGCATATCGGTCGTCCGGCAAAAGCTCTTTTACATTTTCGGGAAGCTGAATTTCTTGACCAAAATAATAAATCATAGCTCGGTTTTCCTGTTATAATTCTCTGTAAAACTGTGAAGCTCTCCGCCGTCGGATTCGCGGTAGCCGATGACGGTTGCCAAATTTACATTGTGAATACTTTTAAAGATATTCATATCCACATTGTCGTTTTAGGCTTTCAGATTTTTTATAAGCTCTTTGACTTCCTGCCTTTTGGAACCGTCGCAGCTTATATCGTTTTTTTGCGTGACCTTACAGGCGCAGCGAATGAAATGCAAATCGTTATATGCCGCCCATGAAATTATGTCCTTTTCCCGAACCATATACAGCGGCCGAATAAGCTCCATTCCGCTGAAATTAGTGCTTTTGAGCTTTGGCATCATTGTTTTGATTTCCGCTCCGTACAGCATACTCATAAGGGTAGTTTCTATCGCGTCATCGAAGTGATGGCCGAGAGCGATTTTATTGCAGTTACATTCGCCGGCAAATTTATAAAGATAGCCTCGTCTCATTCTTGCGCAGAGATAGCAAGGAGTACCTCCGTCAGCGGCGTCAACGGTTTTAAATATATCGGAATCAAAAATTTTTATCGGCAGTCCGAGAATTTCGGCATTGTCGATTATTTTTTTTCTGTTTTCGGGAGCATATCCGGGATCCATTACTATATATTCGGTTTCAAATTCAAAATCGCTGTATTTCTGCAAATGCTGCATACATTTTGCCAAGAGCATAGAGTCCTTACCACCGGAGATACACACGGCTATTCGGTCGCCGGGACTTATTAACTCGTAATCTTTAATAGCTCCGATAAAATTATTCCATATAGTTTTTCTGTATTTTTTGATGATGCTTCTCTCTATAAGCTGATCTCTGTCCATACTAATCTCCCGATTGTTAGTGCTGATAAATTTATTATAGCATTGACTTTTACAAAATACAACAATAGTGTAAATCTTTTTATGTTGAAAAATGTAGGATATTCGTGTATAATTATCGTATATATTTTATCGGAGTTGATTTTTTGCATATGACGCTTAATGAATACAGAGTAATTCCGACCGTAGCGCTCCGCGGACTTGTAGTTTTCCCGGATATGAAGCTCACCTTTGATGTCGGCAGACCGCGCTCCGTTGCCGCGCTGAAAGCGGCGATGGCTCAGGACCAGGAAATTTTCCTTGTGGCGCAGAAAGATGTCAGAGATGACGAACCGGGCTTTGACAAATTGTTTAAGGTCGGTACGGTTGCGAGAGTTAATAATATTTTTACGGTTCCGAACAGCGACACAGTCAGAATTTCGGTGGACGGACTTTACAGAGCTTCGCTTGAAGATATAATCGACGACACTCCCTATCTGCTTGCCGATATAAGAATTCGCAAGCCTGTTGCAGTTAAGGCTCAGGATAAGGATTATGCGATTGCTCTCGTCAGACAGACTAAGGATTATTTTGAGGATTACGCTCAGGCGGTTCCGCAGATGCCGGGAGATATATTGCTTGAAGTGCTGGAAAAGAATGAGGCAGGAGAGCTTGCCGATTATATTGCCGGTAATGTTATGCTTGAATACAAAAAGAGGCAGAAAATTCTTGATGAGTTCAATCCTATTAAAAGACTTGAACAGGTGTGTTCTCTTCTTGCCGGTGAAAGCGACCTTATGCGGCTCGAAAATGAAATCAATGAAAAAGTGCAGGAGAATATCGACAAGGGACAGCGCGAGTATTATCTGCACGAACAGTTGAAGGTTATTTCCGAGGAGCTGAACGACGGCCTTTCTCCACAGGCAGAGTGCGAAGAGCTGAGAGAAAAAATCAAAGCTTTGTCGCTTGAAAAAAACGCGGAGGACAAGCTTCTGAAAGAATGTGCCAGACTTGAAAAAATGCAGTCGTCCTCGCCGGAAGCAACTGTTTCAAGGGTATATATCGAAACCTGTCTTGAACTTCCTTGGCATAAATATTCGGCGGATAAGCTCGACCTTGCACATGCAAGAAAGATCCTTGACCGCGACCACTACGGAATGGAAAAGGTTAAAAACAGAATAATCGAATATCTTGCCGTTAAAAAACTGTCGGACGGAGCATACGGACAGACCTTGTGCCTTGTAGGCCCTCCGGGCGTAGGCAAAACCTCGATAGCGTCAAGCATTGCAAAGGCGATGGGAAGAAAATTTACGCGGATTTCACTCGGCGGAGTAAGCGACGAGGCCGAAATCAGAGGTCACAGAAAAACTTATATAGGTTCTATGCCCGGCAGAATTATAAACGCCTTAAAGTCAGCAGGAACAGCCAATCCTATCGTTTTACTCGATGAGGTTGACAAGCTCGGCTCGGATTATAAGGGCGATCCGTCGTCGGCATTGCTTGAAGTCCTTGACGGCGAACAGAACAGAACCTTTACGGACAGATATATTGAAATTCCGTTTGATTTGAGCAAGGTTATTTTTATAACAACCGCGAATGACAAATCTACTATTCCCGCTCCTCTGCTTGACAGAATGGAGATAATAGAGCTTGCGAGCTATACTCATGAGGAAAAATTCAATATAGCGAAGAAGCACCTTGTACCGAAACAGGTCAAGCTTCACGGACTGGACGGAAAATGTTTCCGCATCAATGACGAAGCACTTCGTATGCTGATTGACGGTTACACGAGGGAGGCAGGCGTCAGAAAATTGGAACAGCAAATTGCGGCTCTTTGCAGAAAGGCGGCGTCACGGATTGTAGCCGGAGAAGAGAAAGTCTTTGTCAAGAAAAAAGATTTGGTGCCGATGCTCGGACCGGAGAAGTTTATTCCCGATACATTGGAAGAAACCAATCTTATCGGCGTTGTCAACGGACTTGCATGGACAAGCGTCGGCGGCGAGATGCTTCAGGTCGAAGTCGCTGTCCTTGACGGAACGGGAAAGGTGGAACTTACCGGTTCTCTCGGAGATGTTATGAAAGAGTCGGCGATGGCGGCGATCAGCTTTCTCAGAAGTCGGTGCGGCAAATACGGTATTAACCCGTCTTTCTATAAGGATAAGGATCTTCATATTCATGTTCCGGAAGGCGCTGTGCCTAAGGATGGTCCGTCAGCAGGCGTAACGATTGCAACAGCGCTTTTATCGGCATTGACCGATATCCCGGTCAATCAATATGTTGCTATGACGGGTGAAATCACGCTTCGCGGCAGAGTGTTGCCGATTGGCGGACTGCGAGAAAAAACCATGGCTGCCTATCGTATGGGCATCAAGACGGTTGTCATTCCGAAGAAAAATGTCCCCGATCTTGCCGAAGTGGACGAAGCCGTGAAAAAAGCGATTCGCTTTATTCCTGCGGATAATCTCGACACGGTTTTTGAAACCGCACTTGTTTTGCCGATTAAGAAAAATCAAGCGGTTGCGGCCATGGCAGGCGCACAGGACAAGCATTTTAATACCATGAGAATTTAAACGAGGGTTCAAAAGGACTCAAAAACACCGATGGATTCCCTCTACGCTTACAGAATCGAATACGCATAGGAATGACGATTCCTTTGACCGACAGCGTAATCGAGATTGTATTTTTTTCGGTGGGTTCCGTGATGTGAGCTGTTTTACAAAATAAAATTTAGGTGATTTGTATGAAAGAAATTAAACTGATATGCAACGCACATCTTGATCCCGTTTGGTTATGGCGCCGCGATGAAGGTATGGCTGAAGCTATTTCAACTTTTCGCGTTGCCGCCGAATTTTGCAGGCTTTATGACGGGTTTGTATTCAACCACAACGAAGCGGTTTTATATGAATGGATAGAAGAAAACGAACCTGCTCTTTTTGATGAAATCTGCGAGCTTGTAAAACTCGGAAAATGGAAAATAATGGGTGGATGGTATCTACAGCCCGACTGCCTTATGCCCTGCGGAGAATCCATAATCCGCCAGATAAAATACGGCAGGAAATATTTTTATGAGAAATTCGGCGTTAAACCCTCAACTGCCATAAACTTCGACTCATTCGGTCATTCAAGAGGACTGGTACAGATTCTGAAAAAATGCGGTTACGATTCCTATGTCCATATGCGCCCGTCTGACACAACAACAGACAACGATTACCTTTGGGAGGGGTATGACGGGAGCAGGATTTGCGTACACCGCACAAAAACAGGCTATAATACCGCCCGCGGAACGATGGCTCGAAATCTTGATGAATTTATAAACAACAAAGCAGACGAGGGTTGCAATCTTCTGCTGTGGGGTATCGGCAATCACGGCGGCGGACCGTCAAAAGAAGACCTTGACCAAATTGCGCAATACACCGATAACCACCCGGATATAAAGATTTCTCATTCGTGGTGTGAGGATTATTTTGCACAGCTTGACAAGACCTGTCTGCCCACGATAAGAAGCTCACTTGTTCACTGTATGGTAGGCTGCTACACATCCATGGTGCAGATTAAGCAGGCTCACCGCAGACTGGAAAATGAAATTGCCCTGTGTGAAAAGTTGCTCGCCGCCGACGAAACGGAGTATGACAAAGCGAAACTGGAAGAGGCGGAAAAAGCGCTTATTTTCTGTGAGTTTCACGATATACTTCCCGGCTCCATGATAAAAAGCGCTGAGAACGATTCCCTACGTCTGCTGAATTACGGCTCTGAAATTGTATCAAGACTCATCACAAAGGCTTTCTTTTCCCTTTGCCGCGGTCAAGAGAAATGTGCAGACGGTGAAATACCGATTCTCGTTTTCAATCCGCATCCGTACACAGTTACTCAGTGCGTTGAGACGGAGTTTCAGCTTGCAGATCAAAACTGGTCGGATAACGAATACACAATAGCAAATGTCTATGACGAAACAGGGAAACAACTGTATTCTCAAAATGAGAAAGAAGAATGCAGCTTCTCGCTTGACTGGCGTAAGCATATTGTCTTTACTGCCGAGCTGAAACCTATGAGCATCAGCCGCTTCAACTGTAAACTGAATGTCATCAACTCTCCGAGCAGACCTGTTGCCGCATGTGATATGAACGACACACACTTCTTCATCAGCAACTCCAAAATGAAAGTATGGATAAGCAAAGCAACAGGGCTTATCGACAAATACGAAGTGAATGGTACGGATTATCTCAAAGCCAACAGCGGAAGAATTGATGTGTATCAAGACAATGAAGATCCGTGGGGAATGACGGTTGACGGATTCCATGACAAAATCGGAGAATTCAAGCTTCTGAATAAAAAAGAAGCGAACCTTTTTAACGGTTATCCTGATGCCGATCATGAAAATGTTCGGGTAATAGAAAATGGTGATGTTCGCTGTAAAATTCAGGCAATCTTTCAACATAAGACTTCTTTTGCCGTTATAACATATACAATTCCGAAGCAATCCGAGTACATTGATATAAAAGTAAAAATTCTCTCAAATGACTCTAATGTTATGTATAAACTAACCTTTGAATCCACATTGGAGAATCCCGATTTTATCGGTCAGTCAATGTTCGGCAGAGAAAAATTATACAGCGATGGGAGAGAGATAACTTTTCAGAAATGGTGCGGTCTTTTTCAGCATAACAAAAGTCTCGCCGTGCTCAATAAAGGTACTTACGGCGGCAGTTCAAAAGGCAGTTGCTTCAGTATATCTCTGCTTCGCACGCCCGTTTATTCGGCACACCCGATCAATGACAGGCCCATTGCCGATAACCGTCTCAGCCACAATCATATAGATATCGGTGAGCGCGAATTTGAATACAGACTTACGGCTGAAACTGCACATATTGATAAAGAAGCAGAAATCTTCAATCAAGCGCCGTACACGCTTTCATTCTTCCCTTCGGGCGACGGAACGAAAAAGGAAACCGAACTGTTGCTTGACAATGACGATGTTATTCTGACAGCCTATAAAGCCATATCTGCTGAGAAAAAACTGATAAGGCTGTATAATTCGCTCGGAGCGGATACCGAAACAACGCTTATGATGAACGAAAAAAGATTTTTAATCCGTTTGACCACATATGAAGTCAAAACGCTGCTCATTACGCAAGATACGATTACCGAAACCGATATGATAAGTGAAGAATTGTAAAAACAGGCGAAAAGATATAAAGTGAGGTTTAAAAATGAAATTTGATAAAGCACAGTATGAAGCGTCCTACGGCACCTCGGCGCAGCTTCCGCAGTCGGAGGAAGCCGAAATTGCTTTTGCCGGTCGTTCCAATGTCGGCAAATCATCACTTCTCAATAAAATTTTAAATCGAAAAAATCTTGCCAGAGTGAGTTCTGTACCGGGGAAAACAGTCACCGTTAATTTCTTTGAATGTGACGGAACGAAGCTCGTTGACTTGCCGGGTTACGGGTATGCCAAGGTTAATTTTAACGAAAAGAAACGCTGGGCGGATTTGATGGAGGGTTATTTTAACTCCGGTAGAAATATCAAATTGGTTGTTCAGCTGACGGATATGCGCCGTCCGGCAACGAAAGACGATTTGGATATGATGCGCTTTATGCAGTCGGCGGGATACCGCTTCATAGTCGTTATGACAAAAAGCGATAAGTTAAACAAAACAGAGTACGCCAACAGGCTTGAAGCCGTTAAATCTGAACTTGCCGAGTTCGGAGACATAACCGTAATACCGTTTTCAGCCTCAAACGGCGACGGTGTTCAGGCGGTTAAGGACGCCATTTCGGACGCCTTAGAAATGTAAAAGGGCAGGGTTGCTGCATTAGCTTTCGCTTAATGTGACAACCCTGTTTTGCTATGTTGTTTTAACCTCGTTATACAAGCTGTCCCGGAAGTTTCAGCTTTGTTTTAGGCGGGAATTTTTTGTCGAATTCCTCGGCTTTATCTTCGTCGACAAAGTATCCGTCGGGTGTTCGATAAACACCCGTCACGCCGTCAAGGTATCCTTCTTTCAGCTCATTGAGCAGGAAATACGGAACCTCCTCGCTTCTCGGCTCGGCATAGTAATGTATGCCTTTTTTGCTCGCAATATCAAATCCGCAATGGGAATAAAAATCAATATTTCCCTCCATGCAAAGCGCACCGACTTTAAGCTCCTTCGCTTTGCTGATTGCATAGTCGAGAAGAGCTTTGCCGTATCCCTGCCGCTGATACTTTGGAGCAATACTTATAGGGCCGAAAGTCATAATGGGAAACTTTCTTCCGTCATCGGCGATGATTTGGGCGCGCACAAAAGCGATCTGCCCGATTATTTCTTTGTCTGTTTCCATAACAAAGTCGAGTTCGGGAACAAAATCCTTATCGTTTCTGAGTATATGCAGAACATAATGCTCGGTACAACCGGGACGGTAAACATTCCAAAATGCTTCTCTTACAAGATTTTCTGTTGCTTCAAAGTCTGTGGGGTTTTCCAAACGGATAATATAATTGTTCATAGTGACCTCCTGAAAATTGTAACATTAAAGTATGATAAACAATCGGGAGGCTTTGAGATTTTCGCGGCCTCCCGGTCAGCGAACAATCTCCGAAGCGTTGTTTTTAATCAAACAGCAATCTCCTAAAAATAAATTTATATAAAATCGAAATTTTATATCGTTAAAATTATATACCATACATAATCGTATGTCAACACGGCATAGGCCGTATTTTGTAAATTTGCCTATTGAATTGTGTGAAAGAAACAAGGCGAACACTATTTCTTGTGGAATTTTCATAAGGGTGTAAAATATTGATTTTTACTGTTCCTTTTATGCCGAATTTTGTGTATAATATAAAATCAAGGCGTTATAGCTTTATCAATAAAAAGGAATGTTAAGAATGTCTTATAAAATAAATCCTAATATGTATGCTTCAACTTTCCCGATTCCGTCGCAGATAGTTGATGAGGATATTAAAATGGTAAGCCCGGCGCAGCTGAAAACCTTGCTCTGGGTTTTTCGCCATCCTGCCGAGGAGTATGATTGTGAAGCGATAGCAAAAGAGATAGGATATAAAGATTACGATGTGCGCGACGCAATGATTTATTGGTCGGGCAAGGGAATTCTGATGACGGGCGAAAATGAAGCTCCCGTCCGCGATGTGAAAATAACTGTCGAGCCAAAAACCGAAACCGTTAAAGCTAAACTGCCGGAAATTAAACAGGTAGGACTTTCCTATGAACAGATAGAGGCTCGCTGTAAAGAGTCTCCCGAAATTACAAATATGTTCAATGATATACAGAAGGTCCTCGGCAAAACTATCGGATATAACGGCCAGAGCGTTCTTATTACCCTGCACGACGGCTACGGACTGCCGATAGAGGTTATTTATATGCTCGTTGAATACTGTGTTTCTGTCGGGAAAACTGCATTTTCTTACATAGCCAAGGTCGGCAGAGATTGGGGCGAAAAGGAAATAGATACTATCGAAAAGGCGGATAAACAAATTTCCGTACTCAATGAATGTAACGGAGTTTGGCGTGAGTTTGCCGCTATGGCAGGAATTCAGAATTCAAAGCCAACCTCAGCGCAGTCTGCATATATCAGGACATGGACGACAGAGATGAAATTCAGCGTTGATATGATTTATCTTGCCTATGAGGAAGCTATCGACCATTCGGGAAAGATAAGCTTCCCTTATATGAATAAAGTCCTTGCAAACTGGAACGCCAAGGGACTCAAAACTCCCGAAGCTGTCGAAAAGGAAAAGGAAGAATTCAGAAGCCGTGCGTCACAAAAGAAAAATGATTCGTCATACGATATCGACGAATTTAAACGCAGGGCGGACAAATTACCGGTTTATAAGCAAAATCAATAATTTTCAGTAAATTGCAAAAGAGGTGTAATCGTGCCTTACAGTAGAGAAACTTATGAAGCGGCGGAGCGTGAAATCAAGGAAAGACGCAAACGGGCGCTTGCCGAGAGAGAAAAACGGCACAGCGAGGCTGTCGCTGTAATTCCGGAAATTTTAGAGCTTGAAAATACTATGTCAAAGGCCGGTCTTGACGCGGTTAAGGCTATCGGTATGAATCCCGATACATCTGCCGATTATATTAAAAGGCTCGCAAAAGTAAATATGGACGCTCAGGAAAAGCGCAGAAAGCTGCTTGCCGATAACGGATTTGCACCCGATTGGCTCGATGTTCATTATGTGTGCAAGGTCTGCGAGGACAAGGGAGTTAATGACGGAAAAATCTGCGAATGTTTTAAGACTCTGCTGCGTTCTATCGAGTACGAGAAGCTTTGCTCCAAACTCCCTGTTGACAAATGTCGGTTTGATAATTTTAAGCTTGATTATTACCCCGACGGCGCAGGAATAAGTCCGAGAAAGAGAATGGAGAGCGTGTATAATTACTGCAAGGCATATGCGGAGGATTTCAGCTTACATTCTCCGAGCCTGCTTCTTTACGGACTGACGGGACTCGGTAAAACACACCTGTCGCTTGCCGTTGCGGCAAAGGCTGTCGAAAAGGGTTACGGCGTTATTTATACCTCGGCGCAAAATCTTTTTAACCGTCTTGAAAGAGAAAAATTCGGCAGAGCCGAAGATTGTTCCACCGAACAAAACACTCTTGACTGCGACCTGCTGATAATCGACGACCTCGGAGCTGAGTTTTCTACTCAGTTTACCGTTTCGGCTCTGTATAACATCGTCAATTCGCGCGATTTGGAAATGAAGCCGACGATTATAAGCACCAACCTTGCTCCCGACGATTTGAAAAAAACTTATACGGACAGAATTGCGTCAAGAATTCTCAGCAATTATGTTTCGCTGTATTTTGCGGGTTCGGATATAAGACAGCTAAAAACTCAGTAAATTAAGTCAAAAAACAGTTAAAAACTATTGGAACTGTCGATTTAATATTGTATAATACATATTATGAAGAGATTATAAAGCGAAGGAGTGACATACTTGGCGGCTAAATATACGATATCTTTGGAAAAAATCGTAAAAACTCATGGATTTGAAGTTGTTTACGCACCTAAGAATATATCCGAAATTTTTGTTTCGTCACCCGATGTTTACCGACCGGGACTTATTTTTGCCGGATTTGCAAAATACTTCGATCCTGACAGAATACAATTTCTCGGCGCTGCGGAAACTGAGTATATAAAGAGCTTTGAACCCGAACAAAGAGCCGATATTATTAAACGGCTTCTTGCAAAGAAACCCGTCGCCGTTGTGCTGACGAGAAATCTCAAATATACGGATGAATTCATAGAGCTTGCAAAGGAATACGGCGTACCTCTGCTGAGTACGGCGGAGGGTACTTCAAGCTGTATGTCCACCCTTATAGCATATCTTAATGTCGAGCTTGCACCGAGGATTACGCGGCACGGAGTTTTCGTCGAGATTTACGGCGAGGGAGTTCTGATACTCGGTGACAGCGGAGTGGGAAAAAGCGAAACTGCTTTGGAGCTTATAAACAGAGGTCACAGACTTATTGCCGACGACGCTGTTGAGATACGCAAGGTTTCGCACAAAACTCTTGTAGGTTCCGCGCCGGAAAACATACGCCACTTTATAGAGCTTCGCGGAGTCGGAGTAATAAATGCGCGCAGACTTTTCGGTATCGGCTCGGTAAAAATTTCGGAAAAGATAGATATGGTAGTTCAGCTTGAACAATGGGATCCCGAAAAAACTTACGACCGTATGGGACTGGAAACAGAAACTATTGATATTCTCGGTATCAGCATACCTATAAATGTGGTGCCGGTCAATCCCGGAAGAAATATCTCTATCATCATCGAAACTGCCGCTATGAATAACAGGCAGAAGAAAATGGGTTACAATGCTGCCCGTCAGCTTCTGCACAACCTCGGTATGACCGATGATGTCGTACCCGAACAGGAAGAATTGGAAATCTGGCATAATTTTTGATATTGCCGCAAAAATAATTAAATTAAAATCGGAGGAATTTTTATGTATAAAATCGGAGTTGATCTCGGAGGAACAAATATAGCGGTAGGCGTAGTTGACAAGGACTATAAAATTATCGGCAGAGGCAAGGTTAAGACTAATTTGCCAAGACCTGCCGAGGAAATTTTTGATGACATAGCTAAGGCTATTCGCCTCGCTGTTGATGACGCAGGACTTACCATGGACGATATTGAATCGGTCGGAATAGGTACGCCCGGTTCGGTTAATAAGAGTAAGGGAATTATTGAATTCTCAAACAACCTCGGCTTCAATAATGTTCCGGCAAAGGCTATGCTTGAGGAACGCATCGGCAAACCCTGCGTATTTGAAAATGACGCAAACGCCGCCGCTCTCGGTGAGGCTTATGCAGGCGCAGGCAACGGAGCAAAAGATTTTGTTGCGGTCACTCTCGGTACGGGCGTGGGCAGCGGAATTGTTCAGGACGGCAAAATTCTCAGCGGAATAAATGACGCGGCAGGCGAGATAGGTCATACCGTAATTATGGTTGACGGCGAACAGTGCAACTGCGGCAGAAAGGGCTGCTGGGAAAGATATGCTTCCGCAACCGCTCTTATTTCACAGACAAAGGCAAAAATGAAGCTTTGCCCGGACAGTAAGATGTGGGAAGTGGTTGACGGCGATATTGACAAGGTAAACGGCAGAACCGCTTTTAACGCTATGTATGAAAATGACGAGCCGGCTAAGGAAGTTGTAGAGCAGTATATTAAGTATGTTGCCGTCGGCATTACAAACATTGTAAATACATTTCAGCCGGAGGTTGTCTGCATAGGCGGAGGAATAAGCAACGAGGGCGAAAATCTGCTCAATCCCATACGCGAAATTGTTGAGAAAGACCGATATACCAAATATGCTGAAAAGCAGACGAAAATCTGCAAAGCTGTTCTCGGTAATGACGCCGGTATAATAGGAGCGGCTCTTGCTGAATAAATTGGAGCGTTTTTATGAATTTTGATAAGATTTACAGCCTTGCCGTTGAGCTTGGCTGCAAGGCTGAATACGGAGTGCCGATGCGCGACTATACTACCTTTAAGACAGGCGGAGCCGCAAGACTTATGATAACTCCGAACTCTGACGAAAGTCTTTCAAAGGTAATTGAAGCCTGCAATGACGAGGGTATTAAGCCGCTTATATTGGGAAACGGAAGCAATATGCTTGTTTCCGATAACGGACTTGATAATGTTGTTATAAATATGTGCCGCCCGAACGCAGAAATCCGAGAACTCTCAGACGGAATCATTGAATGTGACGCAGGTGTGACGATGTCTAAACTCTGCAACTTTGCTCTTGAAAAGGGACTTACGGGACTTGAATTCGCATTCGGAATTCCCGGAACAGCCGGCGGCGCGGCTTATATGAATGCGGGCGCTTACGGCGGCGAAATGAAAGATGTTTTATTTTCGTGCAGCCATATTGAACCCGACGGAAGTATAGGCGAGCTTTCCGATTCCGAGCTTCAACTCGGATACCGAACAAGCGCGTACGAAAAGAACGGATTTGTTATTACAAAGCTTCGTCTTTCCTTGAAAAAAGGAAATTCCGAAGAGATAAGAGCAAAGATGTATGAGCTTCTCAAAAGGCGCAAGGATAAGCAACCGCTTGAATTCCCCAGCGCAGGAAGCACATTTAAACGCCCGGAGGGATATTTTGCCGGCAGCCTTATAGAGGAATGTGGACTTAAAGGCAAGTCGATAGGCGGAGCGCAGGTTAGTGAAAAACACGCCGGATTTATAATAAACAAGGGCGGCGCAACCTCTGAGGATATTTTAAACTTGATTGAATTTGTTAAAGATACTGTCAAGAGGGAAAAGGGCGTGACTCTTGAACCTGAGGTAAGACTTATAAAGTAATTTAACGCGGTTAAAAAGAAGGGATAATATGGAATTACTTATTGTTACGGGAATGTCGGGTTCGGGCAAATCTGCGGTTACGGACGCGTTGGAGGATCTCGGATATTTCTGCGCGGACAATATGCCGCCTGCTCTGATTCCGACGATAGCGCAGTTTGTCAATTCGTCGGAAAACCTGACTAAAAAAACCGCAGTTGTTACGGATATCCGAATCGGTGAAAGTTGGGTTAACGACTTTCTTGCAATGCTCGTAAAGCTTAAAGATTTGAGCTATGAGTATAAGATTCTGTTTGTTGACGCGTCCGATGATGTGCTGATAAGGCGTTATAAGGAAACACGCAGGAAGCATCCTCTGATTGATGACTGCGACGGCTCGCTCATTCACAGCGTACAGCATGAGAGAGAGCTTTTGCTCCCGATTAAGGCTATTGCCGATTATGTGCTTGATACCACTTCCAGCACCGCCGCTGAATGTAAGCGGAGAATTAACGAGATGTTTCTTGAAAATCCTGACAATGCGCTGAAAATTCGTTGTATGTCTTTTGGTTTTAAGTACGGAATTCCTAACGATTCGGACATTGTTTTTGATGTTCGGTGTCTGCCGAATCCGTTTTACATACCCTCAATGAAATATAAAACCGGACTTGATAAGGAAGTAAACGACTATGTTCTGCAATCGGAACAGTCGAGGACGGTGCTTGATAAACTGAACGACCTGATATCATATATGATTCCGCTTTATGTTGACGAGGGCAAGAGCCAGCTTGTTATATCAATCGGCTGTACAGGCGGCAAACACCGCTCCGTTTGCTTTGCGGAGCATATTGCACAAAAGCTTAAAGAACAGAATTATCCCGTGTCGGTCAAGCACAGAGATATTGAAAAATAAAAGGATTAACTGCGAAAGAGAGGAATGAACGCAAATGTCCTTTACCCACGAGCTAAAAAAAGAATTAGCCTTGCTTGAATCAGAAAATCCGTGCTGCGAAAAGGCGTTTGCGTACGGATTTATGCTTTTTGGCAAGAGCTTTAACTTGCGTTCCATGAGCTGCTCTACGGATTATACGGAGGTTATGGACAGCTTCGTTCGCTCTGCGAAAAAATTTGTCAGCGATACTAAATTTGATGTTTCTCACAATGACGGCGGAAAATACACGCTTCGTATAAATTCTTTACAGGCAAGAAACACCATTCTCAATTACTTCGGTCACGAATCAAATGAAATATCTTTGAGGATAAATTACGCAAACTTTGAAAATGACTGCTGCTATGCTTCGTTTGTCAGGGGAGTTTTTCTCTCCTGCGGTTCGCTTGCAGATCCTTATAAGAATTATCACCTTGAATTTGTTGTTCCGTACTTCAAGCTCAGTCAGGATTTGTTGAAAATGCTTACAGACCTTAATTTTAACGCAAAGTATATCCTTCGCAATTATTCCCATGTTATTTATATTAAAGAGAGTGAAAGCATAGAGGATATTATAACGCTTATGGGAGCGATGAATTCGAGCTTGAAGCTTATGGGTATCAAGCTCGAAAAAGATGTAAGAAACAATATTAACAGACAGATGAATTTTGAAAGCGCAAATATGAACCGCTCCATTGAAGCCGGCATAGCGCAGGCAGAAGCGATTGAGCTTATTGAAAAGAAGCAGGGACTTGATTCTCTGCCGGACAATCTCAGAGAGCTTGCTAAGATAAGAAAAGACAATCCCGATATGTCTCTGAAACAGCTTGGAGAGTGCCTTTCGGAGCCGCTGAGCCGTTCGGGAGTAAATCACAGACTGAAAAAGATTATGGAAATTGCCGAAAGTTATAAATAATACCCGGAGGTGAACGCTTTGCCCGGATTCACTCATTTGCATCTTCATACCGAATACAGCTTGCTTGACGTAGCGTGCAGACTCGATAATCTCCTCGACAGAGCGGTTCAGCTCGGTCAGACTTCTATTGCGATCACAGACCACGGCGTTATGTACGGCGCTGTGGATTTTTATAAAAAAGCAAAGGCAAGAGGAATAAAGCCTATTATCGGCTGTGAATGTTATCTTGCAGCGAGGACAAGATTTGATAAGATTCACGCTCTCGACAGCGAAAGATATCACCTTGTCCTGCTTTGCAAAAATGCACAGGGATATCAGAACCTTATAGATATGGTTTCGCGCTCGTGGACAGAAGGCTTTTATACAAAGCCGAGAATCGACCGCGAACTACTTGAACAGAAGCATGAGGGACTTATAGCTCTGTCTGCCTGCCTTGCGGGAGAAATTCCGCGCGCGCTGTCACGCGGAGACTACGAAAGTGCCAAGGAAAAAGCTTTGTGGTATAATTCCGTTTTCGGTCAGGGAAATTTCTATCTCGAATTGCAGGATCACGGAATAAAAGAGCAGAAAGCTATCGAACCGATGATGATACGCCTTTCGGAGGAAACCGGAATTCCTCTCGTTGCGACTAATGACACGCATTATGTTATGCGTGAGGACAATAAAATTCAGCAAATACTGATTTGCATAGCTACAAACACAACGCTCGGTCAGGACAACGGACTTGAATTTCAAACGGACGAGTTTTATCTCAAATCCGAGGAAGAAATGCGTGAACTTTTCTCAAATGTTCCGCAGGCGATAGACAATACTCAGGTTATAGCCGAGCAATGCAATTATGATTTTGAATTCGGAAACACAAAGCTTCCGCATTTCGATGTTCCTGACGGCAGAGACCATTTTGAATGGTTCAGGGAGCAGTGCTTCAACGGACTTTACCGCCGATACGGGGACAATCCTCCTCAGAGCTACATCGACAGGCTCAACTATGAGCTTGGAGTTATAAATAAGATGGGATATGTTGATTACTATCTCATAGTTCACGATTTTATTCGCTACGCAAAGTCTAAAAATATTCCGGTCGGACCGGGCAGAGGTTCGGGTGCAGGAAGCCTTGCGGCTTATTGCATAGGTATAACCGGCATTGATCCGATGAAGCATAATCTTCTCTTTGAGCGCTTTTTGAATCCCGAAAGAGTCAGTATGCCTGACTTTGATGTCGATTTCTGTTATGAGCGCAGAGGCGAGGTAATAGATTATGTTATCGAAAAATACGGGGCGGATCATGTTGCTCAAATCGTAACTTTCGGAACGCTTGCCGCCCGCGCCGCAATACGCGATGTGGGACGCGCAATGGGAATGGCATATAATGTAGTGGATAATGTCTGCAAGCAGATTCCTACCGAGCTGAATATCACAATAGAAAAGGCTCTTAAAAAATCTTCGGAACTTAAAGCAATGTATGACTCCGACACCGAAATAAAGGAGCTTATTGATAATTCAATGAAGGTGGAGGGTATGCCGAGACATACATCTACCCATGCCGCAGGCGTTGTTATCACGAGAGATCCGGTTTCAACATATGTTCCACTTGCTTTGAACGATGAATCGGTTGTTACGCAGTTTACCATGACTACTCTTGAGGAACTCGGACTTTTGAAGATGGACTTCCTCGGACTCAGAACGCTTACCGTTATTGATGACGCGCAAAAGATGATACGCAGGCGCGAAAAAGATTTTGATATCGAAAAAATCCCGACTGATGACAAGGCGACATTTGAAATGATGTCGCAGGGACAGACCGAAGGCGTTTTTCAGTTTGAATCGGCAGGAATGAAAAATGTGCTGATAGGACTGAAACCGGAAAATATAGAGGACCTGATAGCGGTTATATCTCTTTACCGTCCCGGTCCTATGGATTCGATACCGACTTATATAAACAACAGGCATCATCCCGAACAGACGGTTTACAAGACGGAGAAACTCAGGGATATACTTGATGTTACAAACGGCTGTATGATTTATCAGGAACAGGTTATGCAGATATTCCGAACCCTTGCCGGATATTCATACGGCAGAGCGGATATAGTGCGCCGCGCTATGTCTAAGAAAAAGCACGATGTAATGGAGCGCGAAAGGCATAATTTCATATACGGACTCGTAAACGAGGACGGCACGGTAGAGTGCGACGGCTGCATAAAAAGGGGAGTGCCTGAAAGCGTTGCAAACGAGATATTCAACGATATGTCCTCCTTTGCGTCATATGCTTTTAACAAATCCCATGCCGCCGCATATGCCTATGTCGCTTACAGAACCGCTTATCTCAAATGCCATTATCCGTGTGAATTTATGGCGGCGCTGCTTTCGAGTGTGCTTGACAATTCGGGCAAGGTTTCACGCTATATCGGTGAATGTGAGCGAATCGGAATAAAGGTTCTCCCGCCGAGCGTGAATGACAGCGGAGAGAATTTTACCGTTGAGAACGGAAATATTCGCTTCGGCTTGCTTGCTGTTAAAAATCTCGGTAAGAATTTCATAAGAAACATTGAAATGCAGCGCAGAGAGGGCAAATACACATCGTTTTATGATTTTTGTTCAAGACTGCACGGCGCGGATTTCAACAAGCGGGCGATAGAGAATCTTATTCGCTGCGGTTCGCTTGATTCGCTCGGCGCTAATCGCCGTCAGATGCTTATGGGTATGGGCGACATAATCGACGAGCTTGATAATAAACGACGCAGAAATGTTGACGGTCAGATAGGTTTCTTTGATTCCGGCTTCGCGTCCGACGGCTCGACGGCTCACGAACCCGAACTGCCTTATGTTGACGAATTCCCAAAAAATGAGCTTCTCGCTATGGAAAAGGAGACAACCGGACTGTACCTTTCGGGGCATCCGATGTCTGAGTACAGAGAGCTTGCCGTCAGTCTTAAATGTACGGATATTGCAGATTTGGTTGAAGAGCAGGAAAGTCCTTCGTCATATTCTGACCGTGACAGGGTAAAGATAATGGGAATAATAAGCACGGTTAAGAAAAAAATTACAAAATCCGATTCTACGATGGCGTTTCTTACTGTCGAGGATGTTACAGGCTCTATGGAAGTGATAGTATTTCCTAAAACTCTTACTGAGTATTCTACTCTTATAGGAGAGGGCGAAATAGCTGTTTTTACAGGCAGACTTGATATGCGTGAAGATGAGCCGACAAGACTTGTTTGCGAATTCATTTCAAGCCTGAGCGAAGCGAAAAAAAGAATGGGTGCAAATCCTACTCAGCAAACCAAGCATAAGCGCAGAGGACTTTTTATAAAATTCAAGTCTAAAAATTGCCCTGAACTGATACAGGCGGAAAAATTACTTAAAATTTTTGACGGAAATATGCCGCTGTACTATTATTTTGAAGATAATAAAGAATATACAAAACTTCCGGCAGACAGGTTTGTTGATGTAAACGAACCGCTTATCAGGGAGCTTAAAAAGGTTGCCGGCGAAAAAAATGTAGTTGTTCAGTAAAAAATTAAAAATATTTTAAGGATTTATTTGACATTTTTTTCAAATTAGTGTATGATACAAATCGTATGTAATTTAACCAAAGGGGATGTTCCAAAATGAAAACAATAGGTGTTTTGACAAGCGGAGGAGACGCTCCGGGCATGAATGCCGCAGTTCGTTCGGTAGTTCGTACTGCTTGTGAAAATAATGTTAAGGTTTACGGCATTGACAGAGGCTTTAAAGGCCTTATGGCAGGCGACCTTATACCGATGGAGATTCGCTCTGTATGCGATATAATTCACAGAGGCGGCACTATTCTCCATTCGGCAAGAAGCAAGGAGTTTGCAACCGAAGAGGGAATGGCAAAGGCAATAGAAATTTGCAATGCTTACGGAATTGAGGGCATAGTTGTAATCGGAGGCGACGGTTCTTTCAGAGGAGCAAGAGATCTTTCCGAGAGAGGTATTCCCTGCGTCGGAATTCCCGGTACTATCGACAACGATATAGCTTGCTGTGATTACACTATCGGCTACGACACCTGCCTTAATACAATTATGGAAATGGTTGACAGAATTCGCGATACTTCCGCTTCTCACGACCGCTGCTCCGTAATCGAGGTTATGGGCAGACGCGCAGGTTACCTCGCTCTTAATGCGGGTATTGCCGTCGGCGCTGCTGCAATTCTTATCCCTGAGGTTGAGTTTGACCTTAAAAGAGATGTTTTTGACCGTATCCGCCGTACTCAGAAGACAGGCAAAAAGCACTTCCTTGTAATCGTTGCCGAGGGCGTAACCGCTGACGGTAATATAACGGTTGAAGAGCTTGCAAAGGCTATCGAAGAAGAAACCGGAGTTGAGTCAAGAGCTATGGTACTCGCTCATGTTCAGAGAGGCGGCTCACCGACAGTACGCGACAGAGTTGTTGCAAGCCAGATGGGTTACCATGCTGTTCAGCTGCTTATGCAGGGAATCGGCAATCGCGTAGTAGCTATGCAGAAAGACCAGATAGTTGATTTTGACATCTTTGAAGCTCTCAATATGAAGAAGCATATTGATATGGATCTTTATAAGATGGCAAATGTAATTTCTATCTGAGAATATTAAAAATACATTAAAGAGGGACATAGATTGTGCTGAAAGACGAATTTTTAGAACTTCGCCGCCGCATAATTGCAAAAGATTTCTCAAAGATGAACGATAAGCAGCAAGAGGCTATTTATACGGTAAAAGGCCCCTTGCTGCTTCTTGCAGGAGCGGGAAGCGGAAAAACGACAGTCCTTGTAAACAGGATTGCAAATTTAATAAAATACGGCAACGCATATAATTCCGATTACTGTGAGTTTGAACCCACAGAGAACGATGTCGAGCTTATGAGGGCATACCTGAATGATGACAGCATAGACCTTTTTGAGGTCAGCGACCTTTTGAGCGTTGACGCACCGTATCCGTGGGAGATACTTGCAATCACTTTTACCAATAAGGCGGCAAATGAGCTTAAAGAAAGGCTGTCAAAGCTGCTTGGGGACGCGGCAAATGATATTTGGGCAAGCACCTTTCATTCTGCCTGCGCGCGTATTCTTCGCCGTCACGGAGAAGCTCTCGGCTATACAAATCATTTTACAATATACGATACCGACGATTCAAAACGCGTTATGAAAGAGGTTCAGAGACTTCTCGGTATCAACGATAAAATGCTTTCTCACAAGGTGATTTTAAAAGAGATAAGCAAGGCAAAAGATATGCTTATAACTCCTAAGGAATACATCGAAAAAGCCGGCGGCGATATACGGCTGAAATCCATAGGAGAGGCGTACGAGTGCTATCAGAAGCAGCTCAAAGCGGCAGACGCAATGGATTTTGACGATATCATATTCAAGACTGTCGAACTGCTTGAAAAGAACGAGGAAGAACGCAAATATTATCAGAATAAATTTAAGTATATATTGGTCGATGAGTATCAGGACACAAATCATGCTCAGTACAGACTGACGAGCTTGCTTGCCGATAAATATAAAAATATCTGTGTTGTCGGTGATGATGATCAGAGTATATATAAATTCCGCGGCGCTACGATAGAGAATATACTCAGCTTCGAGAATAGATATCCCAACGCGAAGGTTATCAGGCTTGAACAGAATTACCGCTCAACTCAGACGATACTTGACGCTGCCAACTTTGTAATTTCCAACAATCAGCAGCGCAAAGGCAAAAATCTTTGGACGGATAACGGAATCGGAGATAAAATCACGGTAAATACCTCTTATGACGAGAGGGAGGAAGCGAGATTTGTCGCTGAAACCGTGATGAAAGATGTTGCAAACGGTAAAAAAATGAGCGATCATGCTGTTTTGTACCGTATGAATTCACAGTCAAACAATATTGAAAACGCGTTTGTAAGAGCGGGAATTCCGTACCGCGTAATCGGCGGACTTCGATTCTATGAGAGAAAAGAAATCAAAGACGCGCTTGCATATCTCACGGTTATAAACAATCCTGCCGATACCGTTAGACTTCGCAGAATTATCAACGAGCCTAAAAGAGGTATAGGCGACTCCACCGTGAACAACGCTTCCGAAATTGCGGCAGGCCTTGGAATCAGCGTGTTTGAGGTTATTTCAAATTCTGAAAATTATCCGGCGCTCAGCCGTGCTTCGGGTAAACTCAAACTTTTTACGGATATGATAAATGAGCTGATAGAAGCTTCGTCCGATATGAAGCTTGACGAGCTTTTGGAGCTGACGCTCAATAAATCCGGATATTATGAATATCTGAAACTCGATAAGGATACCGAGCAGGACAGAAAAGAAAACCTTAAAGAGTTAAAGGACAACCTGCGCCGTTATGAGGAAGAAACCGAGGAACCGTCTCTTAACGGCTTCCTTGAAGAAATTGCGCTTATGACGGATATTGACAATTATAACGCTCAGGCGGATACGGTAGTGATGATGACTTTGCACTCGGCAAAGGGATTGGAATTCCCGGTTGTGTTCATCGTAGGTATGGAGGACGGAATTTTCCCCGGAAGTCAGTCGCTTTACAGTACCGAGGATATGGAAGAGGAGCGGCGGCTTGCCTATGTCGGAATAACGAGAGCTAAGCAGAAGCTTTATCTTACCAATACGAGGACAAGGCTTATGTTCGGCTCGACCTCTCACAATCCTCCGTCGCGGTTCCTTTCCGAGATACCCGATAAACTTGTTGAAAAGACGGGCGCAACGGCGTACGGATTTGGCGGAATGTCCGACGATTTTGACAGGGATGAACGAAGCTTTAACAGGTACTCCGACTCCGAGCCTCAGCGCAGAAGCGTTAACAGAGGCTTCTCGGCGGCAAAGACAGCTCCGTCTGCGCCTACCGGCGAGCAGTATAATGTCGGTGATACGGTTAAGCACAGAGTTTTTGGCACGGGAGTTGTTTTATCGGCTCAGAGAGTCGGAAACGATACCTTGCTTGAAATAGCTTTTGACAATGCAGGCACTAAAAAGCTTATGGCAAATTTTGCAAAGTTGACAAAATAATCAAACTGTATAAATAATTTTACTAAAAATTCACCTAAAAACTATTGATAATTAACAGAAACTTCTATATAATATTATCATAAAATAAAAATGAGGTGATTTTATGTCAAAAACTATTTCAAGGTTTATGGCTATTCTCTTGTCGGTGGCAATGCTGATAGCGCTTCCTATTGCGTCGGGTGCAGACGATGCGCAAGCTTCCATAAGCAATGTCGGAATAAATGTTGTCAGCGGCAGATGGTCTGATGATTACATCGGCAAGGTTGAATTAAAATTCAGCAGTGCCGCCAATATGGTTGGCGACGGAACGCTGGTTGTTATTTCTCTTAACAGTGAAGATAATGTTATCAAAGAGCTTTCGCTTGATAATTCTTCTGTTTCGGTCAAGGGCAACAATGTTTGTATAGAATTCGACTTTGACAGGACTGTTGAACATTCGGACACATATATTTTCAGCATTTGTGAGGGCGCGTTTACAGCGAGAGACTCATCTCAAAATGCGGCTTATGTTTTCAGCGTAACGGGCAATGAGCTTGTAGAGGATATTGATACCGTAGAAATCGCGGTTACTCCTGTTCAGCGAATTATTGAATGGCTTGAATCGCTTAACAAATTATGGCTTAAACCTGTAATATGGATACTCACTTGGTTCACAAAGCTTTAATGCTTCATATTTGACTTTAAACGGCTTGCAACAATTTTGTTACAAGCCGTTTTTCTGCTTAAAGCAAAAAATATGAGTATGCGTCGACTGACTCATACTCATATTGTCATATTTTGTTTGATAAGAAATTTCGCAGAAATCAGAATTTTTCTTCTTCTTTTTTGCTCTTCTTTTTCTTAGCCGGCTTGCCCTGAGCTTCACGGCGGGCTGCCTTTTCTTTTTCAGCGGCTTCCTTAGCTGCTGCACGCTCCGCTGCAAGCTTCTCGTTAGCGGTATTGTTCTGGCTGATTGCCCAGCGTGTTACTTTGATATGGTTTCTGTCAACGCCGGTTTCGATAATCAAAGAGTCGTCCTTAACTGTAACGATTGTACCGATTATACCGCCGATTGTTGTTACCTCATCACCGATTTGGAGATTTTCACGCATCTGCTGTTCCTGCTTCTGCTGCTTCTTCTGAGGTCTTATCATAAGCAAGTACATAACTCCGAAGATGACAAGCATCCAGATGATCATTGTCCAACCGCCGCTTGAAGTATTAGCTGCTGCCAAAAAATTCATATTACATCCTCCTATAAAACAATATTTGTATTATACAGTAAATTTGTCTAATATGCAAGACTTTTTTATTACTATTCTGTGAACATAAAGAAAATATTAAACATTATTTGGAAATAAATTTTTGCAAAGGCTTATAAACAAATACTGTCACGATCGAACAAATCAGACCTTTTACTATCGTAAACGGTACATTGAAGACGAGCAGAGCCTGCGCTATGCTCTTTATCGACGGGCATATGAGTTGGTACATTCCGAGTATAGCCTCCTGCGGGAAGCCCATTACGCTGTAATAAAGCGGATAAATTACAAAATAGTTGACAGGCAGCGAAACTGCGCCCATTACCAAACACGCGGCGGCAGAGCCTAAGATAACGCCCTTTATGTTTGGAAGCTTTTTGTAAATCAGACCTGCCGTGAGCGCAAACACAGCTCCCAGAATGAAGTTTGAAAGCTCGCCTATACCTCCGGACGAACCTAAGGCAAGGTGAATCAGATTTTTAAGAAAAGCTATTGTGACTCCGGCAATCGGTCCGCAGACGAAAGCTCCGATAAGCTCCGGCAAATCGGAAAAATCGAGTTTTATGAAGCCGGGCATTATGGGTATCGAAATTTCGATAAATTGCAGGACTACCGCGACAGCCGTAAGGAGCGCAACCGTTGTTAATTTCTTTGTTTTGATTTTTGTGTTTGTGTTCATTTTGACAGATCCTTTCTCTTTTAGGGCAAAAGAGAAACCCCAGAAAAGTCGTATGACTGTTCAGGGGCGTAAATGTTCTTGTATGATTTAACATTTTCTCTCATCCGGACTTTAACCGTCGGTATCGGAATTTCACCGATTCGGCCGCAAAGGAATTTGCGGTTCGCAGACTTTGAGGAGTTGACCTCTTACTGCCGGTGGGGAATTGCACCCCGCCCTGAAAATATTTTGTGGTATTATTATATGACCGTGTGTCTTGTTTGTCAAGATAAAATACGCTTTTTATATATTAAATTCGAGTGTCGAGTAAATCAACATAAGTCTCTTTGAACTTGTCAAAAGTTCCGTCTGCAATACTGTCACGAATTTTTTGCATCAGCGTATTATAAAAATAAAGATTATGAGTTACGCAAAGCCGCATTGCGAGCATCTCTTTGGCTTTGAAAAGATGCCGTATATAGGCTTTTGAATGTCTCTGACAGGTGGGACAGCCGCAATCGGGATCTATCGGGGTATCGTCCTTCATATATTTCGCGTTATTGATGTTGATTATACCGTTCATCGTGAATAAATGACCGTGACGCGCATTTCTGCTCGGCATAACGCAGTCAAAAAGGTCGACGCCTCGGCTGACGGCTTCGATTATATTGCCCGGAGTGCCGACTCCCATCAGATATCGGATTTTATCGGACGGCATATAAGGCTCAACAGATGAAATAATCCTATACATATCCTCTTTTGGCTCTCCGACGGCAAGACCGCCTATCGCATAGCCGTCAAGATTCAGCTCTGCTATGCGCTGCATATGTTCGATTCTCAAATCATCGTAAACGCAGCCTTGATTTATGCCGAAAAGAAGCTGATTTTTGTTGACGGTATCCGGCAGAGAGTTGAGTCTTTCCATTTCCTCTTTGCATCTTACGAGCCATCTTGTTGTTCTGGCGCATGATTTTTCAGCATATTCGCGCGTTGACGGATTGGCGACGCATTCGTCAAAAGCCATAGCGATAGTTGAACCGAGGTTTGACTGAATTCTCATACTTTCCTCAGGTCCCATAAAAATCCGTCTGCCGTCGATGTGAGAGGCAAAGGTTACGCCCTCCTCCTTGATTTGACGAAGCTTAGCAAGCGAAAAAACCTGAAATCCGCCGCTGTCTGTCAGTATCGGACCGTCCCAACCGGTGAATTTGTGAAGTCCGCCAAGCTCCTTTATCAGCTCATCTCCGGGACGGACATGAAGATGATAGGTGTTGCAGAGCTGAACCTGAGCGCCAACCTCTTTTAAATCGTATGAGTCGAGAGCGCCTTTTATCGCGCCGCAGGTTGCGACATTCTGAAATGCCGGAGTCTGAATTGTTCCGTGAACCGTCGAGAATTCTCCGAGTCGTGCGTTTCCGTGTTTTTTTATAACTTTAAATTCTGCCATAATCTTCACTCAGCCAATAAACATGGCGTCTCCAAAACTAAAAAATCTGTATTTTTCTTCAACAGCGATTTTATACGCATGCATTGTATTTTCATATCCGCAAAAAGCGCTGACAAGCATAATAAGTGTGCTTTCGGGCAAATGGAAGTTTGTCAGCAAGGCGTCTATGCACTTGAATTTGTATCCGGGATATATGAATATACCCGTATCGTCCTCATATTCGCAAACCTTGCCGGCGGCCTGACAAACGGATTCGAGAGTTCGGCAGCAAGTAGTGCCTACGGCGATTACTCTGTGTCCCGCAGCCTTGGTTTCGTTTATAAGCTCCGCTGTTTCTTTGGGGATTCTGTAATGCTCGGTGTGCATCTTGTGTTCCTCAATGTTTTCGGTTTTAACGGGACGGAAAGTGCCTATTCCGACATGCAGAGTTACAAACCCTACCTTCACGCCTTTTGCTTTGATTTTTTCGAGAAGTTCGGGGGTGAAGTGCAGACCTGCCGTGGGAGCGGCCGCTGAACCCAATTCCTTTGAATAAACAGTCTGATATCTTTCTTTATCTTCAAGGCGTTCTTTAATGTAATGCGGCAACGGCATTTCACCTATTTTATCAATAACATCATAGAAGTTTCCGTCATAGGTGAATTTGACAAGGCGGTTACCGTTTTCAAGCACCTTTTCTACTTCGGCGGTCAGCAAACCCTCACCGAAAGTAAATACTGAGCCTTCGCGCGCTTTCTTTCCGGGACCTGCCAATACTTCCCATTCGTTTGCGTTCAGCCTTTTAAGCAGGAGAAATTCCACAATAGCGCCCGTGCCTTGCTTTACACCGTACATTCTTGCCGGTAGAACCCTTGTGTTGTTAAGGATCAGGCAATCGCCGGGATTAAGATAATCGGTAATTTCGTGAAAAATGCTGTGCTTGATTTCGCCTGTCTCTTTGTTGACAATCATCAGCCGCGAGCTGTCTCTCGGCTCGGCAGGATGTTGAGCTATAAGCTCCTCAGGCAAATCGTAGAAGAAATCACTTTTTTTCATATTAGGACCTCTGAAAAATTATTGTTGACTTAAATATATAAAAGTGGTATGATTATAAACAATATTCGCATTAACTTATATATTATATTGCAAAGCGGATAAATAAGCAATATTTTTTAAGAAAATTCAGGGGTGAATTGTATGAAAAATTATAAGGTCGGTATCATAGGCGCAACGGGAATGGTTGGACAGAGGTTCGCAACTCTGCTTGAAAATCATCCTTGGTTTGAGGTTGTTGCGCTTGCAGCAAGCTCACGCTCGGCCGGTAAGACCTATAAGGAGGCTGTCGGCAGCCGCTGGTGTATGGATGTTCCGATGCCGAAAAATATGGAAGATCTCGTAATCTTTGACGCTCAGGCTGATGTTGAAAAAATCGCTGAGCTTGTTGATTTCGTTTTCTGCGCAGTAGATATGAAGAAAGATGAAATCAAAGCTCTTGAAGAAAGATATGCTAAGGCTGAATGTCCTGTTATCTCAAATAACAGCGCAAACCGCTTTACACCTGATGTACCTATGGTAATTCCTGAGCTGAACAGCGACCACATTGATGTTATTCCCGCACAGAGAAAGCGTCTCGGAACAAAGAGAGGCTTCATTGCGGTTAAATCCAACTGCTCGCTTCAAAGCTATGTTCCCGCTGTTTATCCTCTCGACAAGGCAGGATTTAAGGTTAAAGATGTGCTTGTTTGCACATATCAGGCAATTTCGGGCGCAGGCAAAACCTTTGAAACTTGGCCGGATATGGTAGATAATGTAATTCCGTTTATCGGCGGTGAGGAAGAGAAGAGCGAACAGGAGCCGCTTAAAATTTGGGGTAAGCTTGAAAACGGCGAAATCGTTAAGGCTTCTGAGCCGAATTTCACCGCTCAGTGCATCAGAGTTCCGGTTTCAAACGGACATATGGGCGCTGTATTCGTAAGATTTGCCGACAAGGTTCCCACAAAGGAAGAAATCCTCGATGTTTGGCAGAATTTCTCAGGCGTTCCGCAGGAGTTTGATTTGCCGAGCGCACCTAAGCATTTCCTCAATTATTTCACCGAGGACAATATGCCGCAGACTAAGCTCAACAGAGGACTTGAAGGCGGTATGGCTGTAAGCATCGGCAGACTTCGTGAAGATACGCAGTATGATTATAAGTTTGTATGTCTTTCACATAATACGCTCCGTGGCGCAGCGGGCGGCGGTGTTCTGCTTGCAGAATTACTCTGCGCGAAAGGCTATATGGACTAATCCGGACTGCCTCAGTAAGCGAAGACCAAAAGAAACGGATTATATAGTAAAGATATAAGAAAAAACAGGTTCGTGCAAATGTATGAACCTGTTATTTTTTTAAATTTTATGAAAAAAAGGAAGTTTCTTTTTATCCGTTTTTTTCCTCGGCGTATCACATACGCCTGTCGTCGAAAGAAAACGAATTCTTCATCTTACTGCGGCAGTCCGGGCTAAAAACGCAGTAAGCGAAGACCAAAAGAAACGAAAAAATAAAGAACAGGTTTATGCGAAAACAAAATCGTATGAACCTGTTATTTTTTCAAAATGTTTACAAAAACAAGAAGTTTCTTTTTATCCGTTTTTTTCTCCTCGGCGTATCGCATACGCCTATCGTCAAAAGAAAACGAATTCTTCATCTTACTGCGGCAGTCCGAAATGAAAAAATTAAGCGAAAATTAAGAAAAAGATTTATTAGAAAACGGAAATCGTGCATTTTTTTAGTTTTAACACATAATTGGAGCTGATTTTATGAAAGAAACAGTTTTTACCGGCTCTGCCTGTGCGATTGTTACGCCGTTTGACGAGACGGGGAAGTTGGATTTAAAGGCTCTGAAAAGGCAGATTGATTTTCAGATTGACAACGGTACAAAAGCTCTTGTGGTCTGCGGAACTACCGGAGAGGCTTCTACACTAAATTTAAGAGAAAGGCGTCAAATGATTAAGTCTGCGGTCAGATTTGTAGACGGCAGAGTTCCCGTGATTGCCGGTACGGGAAGCAACTGCACACAAACTGCGGTAAGGCTCAGTGAAGCGGCGGAGCTTTCGGGCGCAGACGCTCTGCTTATGGTGACGCCTTATTACAATAAATGCTCGCAGGAGGGACTTGTCGGGCATTACGGCTATATCGCGGAAAGAACGGAGTTGCCGATAATTGTTTATAATGTTCCGTCGAGGACGGGGGTGGATATCAAGCCGGAAACATACCTCGAACTGAGCAAAATCGAAAATATTGTAGCGACCAAAGAAGCTAACGGAAATATCTCGGCACTTGCAGAAACTATGAGTCTTTGCGGTGATGAGCTTAATATATACTGCGGAAACGATGATCAGACCGCTGCGTTTACCGCGATGGGCGCAAAAGGAGTTATTTCTGTTATGGCAAACATTCTGCCGGCTGAAACTGCCGAGCTTGCCGAATCGGGAATTATAGGTAACATCGGACGAAGCGTTCAGCTTCAACTGAAATACCTTGAACTTTGCAAATGTCTTTTTTGCGATGTCAATCCGATTCCTGTTAAGGAGGCAATGTATCTGCTCGGTTATGACAGCGGTGTGACGCGGCTTCCCCTCACAAGAACAAAAAGAGCCAATCGCGAAAAAATCGAATTGACTCTTAAAAAGTACGGATTGCTGAACAGTTAGCGCACAAGCAATTTTTCAATTTTTATAATGCCTTCTTCGTGTTTGCCGAGGCCGAGCAGTTCGTTGTCGGGCGAATAAACGCGGCAAATTCCGTCAGGCAAGTCGCCCTTTATTCTGTTAGCGTCAAGCTCTCCACCGTTTGAAAAACGAACGGATTGCTTTTCGCTGATATGAATTTCGGGATAAACACCAAGCATTTCATCGCAGCTGTGTAAAACGGATTCGAGTTCTCCTGCGGAGGCAAGCGCTTCAAGCTCGTCAATCGTGACCGTCTGCGAAATATCAATTCCGTTTGCGCTTGTTCTCCTAAGGGCGGAGATTGCGGCGCCGCAACCTAAGGCGTCACCGATATCCGATGCCAGAGAGCGTATATAAGTGCCGGCAGAACAGGAAACTTCAATTTCAAATTCGCAGTTGCAAATACCGCTGATTATTTCGATTTTGTGGACGGTCACGCATCTTGCTTCTCTTTCAACCTCGATTCCGCTTCGCGCGAGCTTGTAAAGCCGTACTCCGTCCTTTGAAACGGCGGAATACATCGGCGGTAACTGCTTTATATCTCCTATGAAAGAGGGGATAATGTTTATGATATCTTCATCGGTCACGCTGACTTCGTTTTGTTTAAGTATTTTTCCCGTTGTGTCGAGAGTGTCGGTAACGGTACCAAGCAGAATTTTCGCGCGGTAGGATTTATCGTGCGTGGGCAGATATTGGGAAAATCGCGTAGCGCCCGAAAGCATTATCGGCAGAACGCCTGTCGCCATAGGATCGAGAGTGCCTGTGTGACCTGCTTTCTTAACGGAGCAAATCCGCCTTACTTTATTAACTGCTGTGAAAGATGTGATACCTTCGGGTTTGTCCAGAAAAATGAATCCTGTCATAATATTCTCCTGCATAGTCGGCTTTTAATATAATTATGATAGTATTATACAATGTCCGTAGGAATTTTTCAATATCTCTGAAATTTGGCGTATTTTGTGCAAAAATATCATAGCATAGCGCAATTTATATTTTGATATTGTAAAAATAAACAAAAACAAATCTGCCTTTTTGTAAATTATTTCAAAAATGAAAAATTTTCGTCTGTTTGGTTGACTTTTTTGCCGCTATGGGATATTATAAATATCGTATCTTAGTCCTGTGAGGTGTCCGTATGAATCAAAACTCCGTAAGCGAGGAAATGATTTATGCGGCGCGTAATGGCGATAAGACTGCAATGAATAGGCTGATAGCCGCTCTTGCGCCGGCTGTTGAAAAAATTGCCGGAGCTTATGCAGACAGATGTTCTCTGAGCAGATGCGACTTGATTCAGGAGGGTATGTTGGGATTGCTCAGCGCCGTTTACGGTTACAGACCGGACGGGAGCGCGGAGTTCAAGACCTATTCCTGCACCTGTATTACAAATCGTATCGTCTCCGCTGTCAGAAGCCAGTTGAGAGGTAAAAACGCACCGCTTAACAGCTATGTTCCGCTTGAGGATGTAGAACTGTCTAATTTTGAAGCCGATCCGCAGACAGTTGTGGATATGCAGGAAAAAATTCAGTCTATCGAGCAAAAAATCAAGGCCGAGCTTACTAAGCTTGAACGCGAAGTGCTTGAGCTACATATTGCAGGCCATAATTACAGCTATATTGCCGCAACTCTTTCAATCAACGAGAAATCCGTTGATAACGCTCTGCAACGGGCGAGGAAAAAGCTCAGAGAAGATTAGAGATACTCCAAAATGCGCCGTGCGGCGTAAAACTTTTTTAGAGAGGTAAAAATTATGTACGAAGACAAGACCATTGTATGCAGAGATTGCGGCGAGGAGTTCGTTTTTTCAGCAGGTGAGCAGGAGTATTACGCAGAGCGCGGCTTTGTAAACGAGCCTAAGAGCTGCAAAGCTTGCCGTTCAAAGAATAAGAACAGAAACAGAGAGCAGAACGGCGAGAGAGAAATGTTCGAGGCTGTTTGCGCCGAGTGCGGAGGAGTTGCAAAGGTTCCGTTCCGTCCGAGAGAAGACCGCCCTGTATATTGCAGCGCTTGCTTTGCAAAGATGAAAGAAAATCAGGAATAATTAAATGGTAAAATAAATGAGTTTGTACGCAAGTGTTCGTACAAACTCATTTTTTGTTTATCTGCTGTATATTTTGTTGAGATTTTTAAAATATTCGGTATCCGCACAAGAAATCGTTTCCTGCGTTGTACGGAAAAGCCAGTTTCCGTCGGCAACGCCCGGCACATTCATTCTTGCGTCTGCGCCGAATCCGCACAAATCCTGAAATGCAATTATTACCGTGTCGGCAGACGAACGCCATACCGTTTCTATAATCTTGCGGCAGGCAGGAGCCTTGAATCCGCCCTCGCCCCAGTTATTACCGTCAAATCCGCAGTATTTTAATGCAAAATCCCTCTCTTGCTCATTTGCCTCCCAAAGCCAGCCGAGCAGGGTGTTGTTATCGTGAGTTCCGAGGTAGGCGACGCAGTTTTTAGGATAATTATGCGGCAGGTGAGTGCTGTCGGAGTCGGGGGAGAAGCCGAACTGTATAACGCGTATTCCTGGGAATCCGGTATCTTCCAACAGTTTAACAACATCGTCTCCGAAAACGCCGAGGTCTTCTGCGATTATACTGTGTCCGCTGATTATATCGTTTACCGCGTCAAACAGCTTCATACCCGGTCCTTTTTTCCATTTGCCGTTTTTAGCCGTATCGGATTTTGCGTCAACCGCCCAATAGGAGGCAAGACCTCTGAAATGGTCTATACGCAGACTGTCATATATGTTAAGCTCCTCTTTGATTCTGCTGCGCCACCAACCGAATCCGTCGTGCTCCATATTGTCCCAGTCATAGATGGGATTGCCCCATAGCTGACCGTCCTCGCTGAAATAGTCGGGAGGAACTCCGGCGACTTCTCCGGCTGTATAATCGTCGTTTATTTTGAACTGACTTCTGTTGCTCCAAACATCGGCGCTGTCCATCGAAACATATATCGGCATATCGCCGAGAATCTTGACGCCTTTTTTATTGGCATATTGCTTGATTATGTCCCATTGCCTGAAAAATTCATACTGAACAAATATCCAGAAATCCGCGTCTTCTATATCATCGAGCTTTTCGGCTTTGCTGAAATCGGCATATTTATCTTCCCATTCCCACCACGGAGCTTCGCCGTGCATTTGCTTTAACGATTTATACAGCGCATAATTTTTAATCCAACCGTGCTTTTCCGCAAATTCGTCAATATTTATTTTGTCCTGTCGGGTTAGATTTTTATATGCCTTTTTGAGTATGGAAATCCTCGTACTCCTTGCAAAGTCATAATCGGCGGTATAGGGGCTTCCGTAATAAACACATTCATCACAGTCGGAGTCGGAAATAAGTCCCTCTTTCGCAAGAATTCGCGGATCTATAAACAGGTAGTTACCGGCAAAAGCGCTCTCGCTTTCATAAGGGGAATTCTGCGGATTGACAGGGTGAAAGGGGAGAACCTGCCAGTATGAGAAATTCATTTCGGAAAGGAAATCAATAAACCTTTCTGTTTCTCTGCCGAAAACTCCTATGCCGAATGGCGATGGCAGAGATGAAATGTGCATTAACACTCCGCTTTTTCTGTTTGACATAGCATCATACTCCTTTAAGGGTTTGCTTTATAAAAACATATCGCGAAACTTTGCGTTACTTTTCATTGAATAACGATCGGTTTCGGTAAAAATTATATAGTCTATTACATTTATACTGATTGAACGAAGGAAAGCTATTGTGCTTGCAGCCGATGAAATATCATTAGGACGCGGATTTGCAAAGCTTGACAGATGGTTGTGTGCGATTATAACATTTTTATATTTAGACCGCAGAACGGTCTGCGCGAATTTCCTGTTGCAGTATTCATTGTTCTGCTCGCTGTCGCATACCCGCTCAATATCTCGAAGCTTTCCGAGATTGTCAACAAATACAAGATAGTATGATTCAACCTTTTCAGCGTTGAGCTTTTCTCTTATCAGATTTTCTATGTTTTCATTTGATAAATCCATTCTCTGCTTAAAAAGATTGCTGCTGTAAGCCTGTGAAATATCACGAAAAAGCTTTATCATAAGGGCAGAGTTCTCTCCGATGCCGTTTACCTGAGTCAGCGCGTCAAAATCGGCGTCGAGAATTCCGTTCAGACTGCCGAATTGCTCCAAAAGACGGTGCGCGGTCACATTGGTATCCTTGTAGGGTATAGAATAGAAAAGCATAAGCTCCACTGCATTAACCTCGGACAAGCCGGACAGTCCCAGGTCCTTGTATCGGCTTTTCAGCCTCGCTCTGTGATCCTTATGTATGTTCTCATTTTCCATTTGTTCAATCCGAGTCCTTTCGGTAAAATGATACGGTGATATTTTATTACATTTTTCTTCGTTTTTCAAGTATGATAAGACTTGATACAGACGGATTATGATGTTAAAAGCACATTTTTCGGTAAATTTTGAATTAACCGTAATATTAGTTAGAATAATTTTACAAAAATGCTTGACAATAAGTATGCAATAGTGATAAAATACTTAGGCTTGATAAAATGCTTTAATATGGGTTTTAATGATTAGAAACATTTAACCCGTTAAAGCATCGGTTATCAGAAATTTTCAGAGAAAGGAGATGTAGTTTTTGCCTACCTTTAATCAGTTAGTCAGAAACGGCAGAAAGACGATCGAAAAGAAAGCCAAGGCTCCCGCCCTTCTTAAAGGCTTGAATTCAAAGAAGAATGTTGTTACAGACCAGAATTCACCCCAGAAGCGAGGCGTTTGCACAGCAGTTAAAACTGCTACGCCGAAGAAGCCCAACTCTGCACTTCGTAAGATTGCGAGAGTTCGTCTTACAAACGGAATCGAAGTTTCTTCATACATTCCCGGCGTTGGTCATAATCTGCAAGAGCACAGCGTTGTTCTTATCAGAGGCGGTCGTGTTAAGGACCTTCCCGGTGTTCGTTACCACATCATCCGCGGTACGCTCGATACTCAGGGCGTTAACGGAAGAATGCAGTCTCGTTCCAAGTACGGTGCAAAGCGTCCTAAGGCTGCTAAAAAGTAATTCCTGCTTCAAAGGAAATGTTAAAAGACAGAATCTTCTTGCAGGCTGCACGGTGTAAGGTACTCCGTGTAACAATGTGAGAGTATATATATATATATTTATATGTGCTTCTCAATTGGCGCCACAGGGTTTTGTCACTTGAGTACCTATGATATCATTATTATGAAGGAGGGAAGCGAAGTGCCAAGAAGAGGCCAAACAGCAAAACGAGATGTTTTGCCGGATCCGCTTTACAATTCAAAGTTGGTAACAAGACTTATCAACAATGTTATGTATGATGGTAAGAAGGGCGTAGCTCAGAAGATTGTTTACGACGCTTTCGACATCATCAAAGAAAAGACAGACAAAGACCCGGTTGAGGTTTTTGAAGCTGCAATGGAAAATGTAATGCCTGTACTTGAAGTTAAAGCTCGCCGCGTCGGCGGTGCTACCTATCAGGTTCCCATTGAGGTTCGTCCCGAAAGACGCCAGACTCTCGGACTCAGATGGATTACATCTTATGCCCGTCTCCGTTCTGAAAGAACAATGAAGGAGCGTCTTGCAAACGAGATTATGGATGCCGTTAACGAGACAGGTGCAGCATTTAAGAAGCGCGAAGATACTCACAAGATGGCAGAAGCAAACAAGGCTTTTGCTCATTTCAGATGGTAATCTTCCTGAAAATTTCAGGTATTTTAAGTGTTATTTAAATTACGGAGGTTTATATGGGAAGACAAGTACCGCTTGAATTAACAAGGAATATCGGTATCATGGCTCACATTGATGCCGGTAAAACAACCACCACCGAGCGTATCCTTTTCTACACCGGTGTTAATCACAAAATTGGTGAAACTCACGACGGCGACGCAACTATGGACTGGATGGCTCAGGAGCAGGAGCGCGGTATCACAATCACATCCGCTGCTACAACCTGCTTCTGGAAAAAGCATCGTATCAACATCATCGACACTCCGGGCCATGTTGACTTTACTGTCGAGGTTGAGCGTTCACTGCGTGTTCTTGACGGTTCTGTAACCGTTCTTTGCGCTAAGGGTGGCGTTGAGCCTCAGTCTGAGACCGTTTGGCGTCAGGCTGATAAATATCATGTACCTCGTATGGTATATGTTAACAAGATGGACATTATGGGCGCCGATTTCTATAATGTTATTAACATGATGAAAGAGCGTCTTAAATGTAACGCAGTTCCGATTCAGCTTCCTATCGGTTCTGAGCAGGATTTCAAAGGAATCATTGATCTTGTTACTATGGAAGCTGAGGTCTATTACGATGATAAGGGCCTTGATATCAGAATCGAGCCTATCCCCGATGATATGAAAGAGCTTGCTCAGAAGTATCATGACGAACTTATCGAAGCAGTTGCCGAGCAGGACGACGAGCTTATGGAGAAGTTCTTTAACGGTGAAGAGCTTACACAGGACGAAATCAAGAGCTGTATCCGTAAGGCTACTATTGCAAATCAGATGGTTCCCGTATGCTGCGGTACATCATACCGTAACAAGGGTGTTCAGATGCTCCTTGACAATATCGTTGCATATATGCCGTCACCGCTTGATGTTCCGGCTATTAAGGGTGTAAACCCCGACACAGATGAGGAAGAGGAGCGCGAATCCTCCGACAGCGCACCGTTTGCAGCTCTTGCATTTAAGATTGCAACTGATCCGTTTGTCGGAAAGCTCTGTTTCTTCAGAGTTTATTCGGGTACAATTACTGCGGGCAGCACCGTTTACAACTCGGTTAAGGACGATAACGAGCGTCTCGGTCGTATTCTTCAGATGCACGCTAACCACAGACAGGATATCTCAGAGGTTTATGCCGGCGATATCGCTGCTGCCGTTGGTCTTAAAAATACAACTACCGGTGACACTCTTTGCGACGAGAAGCATCCTATTATTCTTGAGTCTATGGAGTTCCCTGAGCCGGTTATCCGTGTTGCAGTTGAACCTAAGACTAAGGCAGGTCAGGAAAAGATGGGCATAGCTCTTCAGAAGCTTGCCGAGGAAGATCCGACCTTTAAGTGCTACACCGACGAAGAAACAGGACAGACTATCATCGCCGGTATGGGTGAGCTTCATCTTGAAATTATCGTTGACCGTATGCTTCGTGAATTTAAGGTTGAAGCTAATATAGGTAAGCCGCAGGTTGCTTACAGAGAGACAATTACGAAAAATGCCGATGTTGACTGCAAGTATTCTCGTCAGTCAGGCGGTAAAGGTCAGTACGGTCATGTTAAGATTCGTATTGAGCCGAATCCGGAAAAAGGCTTTGAGTTTGTTAACTCAATCGTCGGCGGCGCGATTCCCAAGGAGTACATTCCTGCTGTTGAGGCCGGTATTAAGGGCGCTATGCAGTCCGGTGTACTCGCAGGATATCCGGTTGTTGATGTTAAGGTAACTCTTTACGATGGATCTTATCACGAGGTTGACTCCTCTGAAATGGCGTTTAAGATTGCCGGTTCTATGGCATTCAAGGACGCTATGAAGAAGGCTTCTCCCGTTCTTATGGAGCCTATCATGAAGGTTGCTATCACTGTTCCGTCAGAGTATCTCGGAGATGTTATGGGTGACTGTAACTCACGCCGCGGTATGATTCTCGGTCAGGAGCAGAGAACAGGCGCAGTCCAGGTTGACGCACATATCCCGCTTTCAAATATGTTCGGATATGCTACCGACCTTCGTTCCAAGACTCAGGGACGCGGACAGTACGCTATGGAGCCGAGTCATTATTCTCCGGTTCCGAAATCTATTGCTGACGATATCATCAGCACAAGAACAAAAGACTAATGAATTTTCTAAAAAGTACTTGAAATTTCTATCGGAAATTGGTACAATGAACTCATGCAATATGCATTGAATAAAAAACATTTATTAAGGGAGGAAATTCCAAATGGCAAAGGAAAAATTTGAAAGAACCAAACCCCATGTTAACATTGGTACAATTGGCCATGTTGACCATGGTAAGACTACTTTGACAGCAGCTATCACAAAGACACTCGCAATGAAGGGCGAGGCTGCATTCGTTGATTACGCTAACATTGATAAGGCTCCTGAAGAGAGAGAGCGTGGTATCACAATCAATACTGCACACGTTGAGTATGAGACCGAGACTCGTCACTATGCTCACGTTGACTGCCCGGGCCATGCTGACTACATCAAGAACATGATCACCGGTGCTGCTCAGATGGACGGTGCTATCCTTGTTATCGCTGCAACCGACGGTCCTATGGCTCAGACTAAGGAGCATCTTCTCCTTGCTCGTCAGGTTGGCGTTCCCTACATCGTTGTATTCATGAACAAGTGCGATCAGGTTGATGACGAAGAACT
>JAQXHF010000005.1 GCA_029007095.1 Clostridia bacterium
TCTATTATGCAGTTTCTTAATTTCGGTTCTCATTGATGTTCTGAGCTTAGCGTCGAGATTTGACAGCGGTTCGTCAAGCAGGAATACAGACGGTGAACGCACCATAGCTCTGCCAAGCGCAACTCTCTGTCGCTGACCGCCTGACAAAGCCTTAGGCTTACGCTTGAGTAAATGCTCGATATCAAGAGCCTTTGCCGCCTCTCTTACTCTGCGGTCTATTTCGTCTTTGGGCAATTTACGAAGTTGAAGTCCAAACGCCATATTATTATAAACCGTCATATGCGGATAAAGGGCATAGCTCTGAAAAACCATTGCGATATCTCTGTCTTTGGGAGCAACATTGTTTACTACCTTATCACCGATTTTTATTTCGCCTTTTGAAACGCTTTCAAGTCCGGCTATCATTCTCAGCGTTGTAGATTTACCGCAACCGGACGGACCGACTAAAATAATGAATTCCTTATCTTTAATATCAAGAGTAAAATCATTTACCGCGGTCGTATTATCCTCAAAAATTTTATATACGCCTTTCAGACTTATACTTGCCATAACTTTATCCTTTCACGGCTCCCGCAACGACGCCTTTGATAATATATTTCTGACACGAGAGATAGAACACAACTATCGGGATTATTGCAAGCACCAACATTGCCATCATTGCGCCCATATCCACAGAACCGTAACCGCCTCTCAGATATTGAACGGCAACGGGAATTGTTTTATATTCGCTGCCGATAAGCAAATACGGCAGTAAATAATCGTTCCAAATCCACATGGTATTGAGTATTGCTACGGTAATCGCAGTCGGTTTCATTATAGGGAAAACAATCATAAAAAAGGTCTGTATAGGGCCGCAACCATCCATCATAGCCGCTTCCTCAATTTCAAGAGGAACAGATTTCAAAAATCCGCAGAACATAAAAACTGCAAGTCCCGAACCGAAACCGAGATAGATCAGAATTATTCCAACCGGATTGTCAAGATTAAGGTCAACCGCCGTTTTTGTCATAGTAAACATAACCATCTGAAACGGCACAATCATCGAAAACACAAAAAGATAATACAGAACCTTTGTAAATCTATTCTTCACCCTGACAATGTACCATGCGGTCATTGAAGTAAACAGAACTATCGCGATGACCGAAAAGAAGGTTATAAACAACGACCATCCGAACGCGGAGAAAAAGCCTGTTTTTTCGAGTCCGGAGATATAGTTTTCAAGTCCCGAAAAAGTTTTAATGTTCGGTAATTCAAACGGCGCGTCGCTGATATACAGCTTTCCCTTAAAAGAATTCATCAGCACTATGAAGATAGGAGCGAGAAATGTGACCGAGGCTGCGGCAAGAACAACATAAATAACAGTCTTAACCGCGTTGCTTCTTTCTGCTGTTCTCATTGTTCAACCTCCTTTTTGCGCGTCAAAGCAAGCTGTGCAAACGAAATTACAGCTACGATTATAAAGAATATAACCGCTTTTGCCTGACCAACTCCTTCCCATCCGACTCTGCCGTAGAAAGTGTTGTATATATCGAGTGCAAGCATAGCCGTCTGTTTTGACGGAGCGCCTGCCGTAAGCGCAAGGTTCTGGTCAAACAGTTTAAAAGAATTTGTTATGCTCAAAAACAAACATATGGTAACCGACGGCATTATCATAGGTATAGTTACATTTTTAAGCGTTTGCCAACCGTTCGCTCCGTCAACCCTCGCGGCGTCTGTAAGATCGCCCGGCACATTTTGGAGTCCTGCTATATAAATTATCATCATATAACCGATAAGCTGCCAATTCATCATTATAACGAGTCCCCAAAATCCGTACTTGGGATCATAGGTAAGCGTGACTCCGAAAATTTGCAGAATTCCGTTAAGAATTATCTGCCATATATATCCGAGAACAATTCCGCCGATAAGATTCGGCATAAAAAATACCGTTCTGAAAAAATTGGTACCTTTCAATCCTTTTGTCAGAAGAATCGCCAGCGCAAACGCAATAACATTTATTGTTATAACGGAAACTACGGTGAACTTAACCGTAAACCAAAGCGCATTCAGAAAATCTCGGTTTGAAAACGCCCGTATATAATTCTCAAAAGCCACCCACTTCGCATCAACAACCGTTGTAAACTCGGTAAAAGAAAGCCCTATTCCGAGGATAAAGGGTACAAGAAAAGCGATACAAAACGCTATAAGCGTCGGGAGTACAAATACAGGAAAATATTTCTTTATCTGCACCCCTATCCCCTCCTTTCAAAATTTATGAGGCGCGTTGTTCTTTCCAACTGTCTGTAAAAGTCTTGGTTACATACTCCCAATCCTTTGAACCCTGGACATATTCAAGCAGAGCGTTGCCGACATCGTCCTTAAACTGCATACCGGGGAAAGAATTAAATGTCCATTCAACCGAATTTACATCTCTTTCCATCCAGTCAAGTATTTCCTTAGCCAGCGGATCGTCCGGTCTTTCATCTTCGTCAAAGGTGTTAAAAGGCGAAATAAACTTCAAATCGTTAATAACATACTTTTTGCCCGTTTCGCTCGAAAACAGCCATTCAAGGAAAGCTATGGAAGCGTCCTGTTTTTCCTTTGAAGCATTTTTGTTAATCGCAAGATAATTTTCCGTACCTATGCAAAGTCCCTGCTTTTCTTCACCGTCAAATCCCATATAAATCGGCATATATTTTATATCCTCAGCCTTAACTACCGTTCCGTTAACATTTGCAATCTGTTCCCACGCCCAGTTTCCGTTTTGAACCATGGCCGCCTTACCGAGTGCAAACTCAGCCATAGAATCGTCCGTGGATTTGCCCGAAAGCAGTCCTTTCTGAGATGTTGAATTATTTATATAAAGATCAAAGATATTTTTAAATTCATCATTGTACTTAAATGTAATTTCATTGGCTTTAAGTGCAGATACCATCGTAGAGGAATCGTCGTTATCTTTCATTTCATAATACATCGGAATACTTGCAAGATGAGTAGTCCATCGCCATTGCTCATTAGCGCCCATAGATGTCGAAGCGAAAACTCCGTCTATTCCAAGCTCCGTTTTATGCTTGGACATATCCTCAACTACGGCTTTCAGCTTTGCAAAATTATTGATTTCAGAGGCGCTTGTCAAATCGGTTGCTTTATCGTCAAGCGCGAAATATTTTTCCATAATCGCATTGTTATATATAATACCATAACCCTCAACAACATACGGAATTCCGAATACGCCGTTCTCGTTTTTAACAGCTAAACTCTTATCGGAAAGATAGCTGTATAACTTAGTGTCGCTTAAATCAAGACAGTACGACGCCCACGATTCGTAGCCTACCGGACCGTTTATCTGGAAAATAGTAGGAGCGTCGCTTTTGGCAAGCTCGGATTTGAGCGTTGTTTCGTAGGTATTGCTCGCCGCAGTAACTACCTTGACCGTTTTTCCTGTTTCTTCCTTATACTTATCCGCAATTTCCTTATATTTGTCTGCAATTTCAGGTTTAAAATTCAAAAAGTAAACCGTATTATCCGCTGTAACGGCAGTATCGTTCTTTTTACCGCACGCCGCCGTAGTCAGCAGAAGTATAACTGCAAAAATAAGTGCCGAAAATCTTTTCATTGTGTTTCCTCCTTGTTGGTTCTGAAATACAGTCTTGTCATATCGGAAATTCTTTTTGCGAGTTCATCGCTGAGCTGAGAAGCCAAAGCGCGCCATTTCCAATTACCGTCCGGAATTGATGGTACATTGATGACGCCCTCGCTTCCGAGTCCCAACCAATCCTGCAACGGTATTATCACAGTGTCGCAAACACTCTCGTACAAGACTCTAATAGAAGCATTGACAAATTCATCGGCATTATTCACATCGAGATATTTTTTGGCAAAAGTCAGCGCGCTGTCCTCTGCCGTATTATACCAATGAAGCATCGTAGAATTATCGTGCGTACCTGTATAGGCTACAAAGTTCCTCTCGTAATTGTGCGGCAAAAACTCGCTGTCATCACAGCCGTCAAAGGCAAATTGAAGAACTTTCATTCCCGGATATCCGCTGTATGAAAGCATTTGTCTTACCTCTGGCGTAATATTACCCAAATCCTCGGCAATTATATCAAGCTCAGGCGTACCTTTTCTGACAGCGTCGATAAAATCCTTTGACGGGCCTTTAAGCCACGATCCGTCAGCCGCCGTACTGCTTTGGGAATGAATAGCATAAAACGATTCAAATCCTCTGAAATGGTCAATTCTTACCCTGTCAAACAGATTTTGAGCATGACGAAAACGATCAAGCCACCATTTATATCCACTCGCTTTATGATAATTCCAATCATAAAGAGGATTGCCCCAAAGCTGACCTGTAGGAGAAAATTTATCCGGCGGACTGCCCGCAAGCAGGAAAGGATCGCCGTCACCGTCAGTTATAAAAAGCTCGCGGTGAAGCCACATTTCACAAGAATCTGCGGAAACATAAATCGGAATATCTCCGATAATTTTTATATCATTCTTTTTAGCGTAGGCTTTTAATTCTTCCCATTGGGTATAAAATAAATACTGAACCGATTTCCAAACGCTTATTTCTTTGTCAAAGCTTTCTCTTAATTCATCTAAGTCGGCTTCTGAAGAATTCTTATATTTTTCGTCCCACTTTTTAATCGGTTCAAAATTTAATCTTTCCTTAACAGTCATAAAAAGTGCGTAATCATCAAGCCAAAACGAATTCTCTTTTTCAAAATCAAGATATTTTTTATGCGAAGTATCTACTCTCGAAGCCGCCTTTTTAATAAGCGGAATACGATTCAGAAAAAGTGAAGCATAATCAACGCTGCCGTATTCTTTTTCGGGAAGCTCGTCGGGCAGAATAATATCGTCCCTTACAAGAAAATTCAAATCAATAAAATAAGGATTGCCCGCAAAAGCCGAAAAACATTGGTAAGGACTGTCCCCGTACCCTGTGTGACCTATCGGCAAAATCTGCCACCATGTCTGTTCGGCATTGTGAAGAAAATCTATAAAGTTATAAGCAGCTCTGCCCAATGAGCCTATACCGTATTCGCCCGGTAAAGCGCTTATCGGCAAAAGCACTCCGCTTGAACGCAAAAAATCACCCTGTTTCAATTTGACATTTAAAATTATTTTGCTATAATTAAGTCAAATTATTCTGTATCGGAGGAACTCATAATGGTAAAACATATTGTTTTTTGGAATGTCAGAGACGACGAACACAAGAAAGAAAATATGATAGAAATGAAAAAGCGCCTGACCTCGCTTGTCGGCAAGGTAGACGGACTTATCAGCGCCGAGGTTGGCTTTAACTTCAATCCCAACGGCTATGATTTGGCTCTGTATTCAATTCTCAAAGACAAGGACGCGCTTGATGTTTATCAGAACCATCCCGAACATTTAAAGGTCAAGGAATTCGTACATTCCGTAATCACCGACAGATGTGTTGTCGATTTTGAATTTTAAAAAGATAACAAAAGAAAACGGGTTTTCGCATTTTATGTGTGGAAACCCATTTTTTATTAAATAATATTTATTTTATACGCAAAATTTTGTGAATTTTTTTCTGCCATTTGCGTCTGTATGCCAGGTCGAAAACAGTAAGCATATAATCGTAAAGCAAAAATGCAATCAATCCAAGTATAACCAGCACGGGTATCATATACTTGCCGCTCTCTTCAAGCAAATCATCGGAAATACCAAAGAATTTCATCATTACCGTATATGAAGCAATTATAACCACTACGAAAAAGACCGATTTAATTATCACAGAAAGCCATTTTTGCAGTTTATCAAGAGCGACTTTTAATATCGGGTAATATCCGAGCAAAGATATATAAATACCTACGCACTCTTTTTCAGGTACAACAAGCGCGCATACGACAGAGGTGCAAAAATATACGGCAAACGCCCATTTATTGCTACATTCAATCCTGATAAAAAGAATAAACATACCGACTAATGCCGGAACCGAATATGTCATAAACGGTATAATCGAAGCTGACATCATAACGGCGGCTGAAAGTGCGATGCACATAGCTCCGAGCGCTATTTTAACTGTATTTTTCATCAGCAGCAGCGAATAAGATCTCCGCCCATACATTCACAGCAGCAGTCCGCACACCAAAGTCCGGTGCAAATACTGCAAGGATCGCAACCCGAATTTTCGCTGCGCCGTTCCGCACTATCCTTGTATGAGCTTCTGAACGAGCCTTTTCTCTCCTTGTGAAGATGATTATATGCCGCCCTGTATTCCTGATTATCCGGTTCCATAGAGCTTGCCGTATGGAAGCTTTGTTCGGCGCTTTCAAGCCAGCCGCGCCTGTGCTGAATCGTTCCTTTGAGGTAATACCATTCCGCATTTCTGCGCTGAACCGGAACTCCGTCAAGCAAAATTTCAGCATCATCAATTCTTCCGTCATTTATTCTCGCGCGAATATCGCTGAAATCAGAAGTTGAATTTGATGTTTGCTGTGAATATCCGTCATTATACGCAGACTGCCGACCTGTTGAATTCAGATTTGCGATTATCTCGTCATACGCGGCGTTCAGCTCATCAATTTTGGATTGATCACCGTGATACATGGCTGCTTTTTCACGGTATGCCGCCTTTACTGAGTCTACTGTGACAGGCGGTGTAACGCCCAAAACCTGATAAGGATTTTTCATTTTCTAACCTCCCCGTATAGGACTTTTTTCATAACGGATTCTGTTCCATAATATATTATATTACTTAAAATATCATAAAACCGATAAATTTTCAATCTTTCAAAGCTATTTACTGCTTCACCGACGCAGAGATTTAAAAGTTCCTTGCTGTACTGTGTATAATTTTCTGAGCCAAATTCCGATTTCAGAGGGTTGAAGCTGCCACTTTTTATATCTTTTTCGCAATCGTCAACCGCGTCAATCAGATATACCCATCTGCCGAAGCAGTAACCGAAGCGTTCCAAATCCTCTTTATTTTCACACTCAATGCCTGCCGTAAGGAAAAAAGCAAGCAATTTTGCACTCGAATCGGCGGCTTCGTCAACTCCTACCGAAGATTTTTTCTCAATCTCGGATTGTTTATCCATAAGCCTTTGAGCGACAGCGGCTTCCTCGGAAATGCGTGACGACGCTTTACGGTAAGCTCTGTTTGCATAAGGCAGAACCAATCTGCACATCAGGCGTTTAAAGAAACTGCCGTCCGAAATATTATCTCTGAGTTTGTGATATGCAGTTATCATCGAAACATCGGCAGTATAATCAAGTTCTCGGTTATTTCGGCTGCAATCCATGCATTTTTTCATAGGATTGAATGTGCAATGCGACTTCTGAAATCCCGGACAATCCCTCACTATCGCCATTCTCATAATGGCAAAAAAAGTGAAATCGTAAGACAAGGTAAGCCTTGCAATGAGTCCGTACCGTTTGCCTATGACCTTGCAAAGAGAACAGTAAACGCCTTTATAAATCTCGAAATCCTTGAATTTCATCTCAGGTTTATAGGCTCTGACATAACCGAGCAAGACTCCACCTCCGTTTTTTTACAATTCAATACAATAAAATCACAGCGTTATGTGTACCGTAAACTGCTTGCCGCATTTCGGGCAGGTAATATTGCGTTTGCCGCGTTTTTTGCTGAGTCTGAGAAACTCCGAGCAGCCCGGACAGGTACGGAATCTATGAGTTTTGCGATACTTCCAGCGAAGTTTTATTCGCTTCTTGAATTCACCGGATTTGCGTTCCGGTCTGTATTTTACCTCGCGGTAGGTGGAGACATCTTCCCCCGAACGAGGCTTATGCTCCTTTCTGCGGATTTTGTCAATAAATCCGAGAAAACGGTCTTCCTCATAAAATCGCTTATTTAGGTTGCGTGAGAAGAATCGAAAAATTGCATAAATCAGTAAAGCAAAGCCAATCGTTCGCAAAACCATTCCGATAATGCCCGTAACCGAAATGCTGTTATACGGTACGCCGGATAGGATATAACGATATCTCCAGCTTCTAAGGAACATATAGCCGATTCCATTCATAAGCATATAAGCTATTATTAAAAAGAAATTAAGCTTATCCATACCGTTTCTGTCTTGCATAAAGCGGCGCAGTTTGTCCATAAAGCTCATTTTACAACTCGCCTTTCCTCTTTTGTTTATTATATTATACTTGACAAAAACTTTCAAGGTGTTACAATTCTATTAACTTTTTTATAAAGGGCGGTAACAATGAAAATATATAATGATGTATGCGAGCTTATCGGCTCGACTCCAACGGTAAGACTCAGCCGCTTTGCCGAGAAAAACGGTTTAAATGCTGAAATTCTTGCAAAGCTTGAATATTTCAACCCTGCCGGAAGTATTAAAGACAGAGTTGCTCTTGAAATGCTTGATGACGCGCAAAAAAGCGGAAGGCTCAAACCGGGTTCTGTAATCATTGAACCTACAAGCGGAAATACAGGCATAGGTCTTGCGGCCGTTGCAGCTTCAAAGGGTTACAGAACGATTATAGTAATGCCCGAATCAATGAGCATTGAAAGACGCAAAATGATGCTCGCCTACGGCGCAGAAATCGTGCTGACAAGCGCGGCGGACGGTATGAAAGGCTCTATCGAAAAAGCCGAGGAGCTTAACGCTCAGATACCCGACAGTATCATTGCCGGTCAGTTTGTAAACCCTGCAAATCCGCAGGCTCACATTAAAACCACCGGCCCTGAAATCTGGTCGGATACGGACGGAAAAATCGACGCGTTTGTCTCGGCAATCGGTACAGGCGGAACTGTAAGCGGCTGCGGAAAATATCTAAAAAGTAAAAATCCCGACATCCGAATAATCGGAGTTGAGCCGTCGTCTTCGCCCCTTTTAAGCGAAGGCAAAGCAGGAAGCCATAAAATTCAGGGAATAGGCGCAAATTTCGTCCCGGAAATTCTCGACAGAGAAATTATTGATGAGATTATTACCGTTACCGACGATGAAGCATACAGCTTTGCCGCGGAGGTCACAAAATCAGAGGGCATATTTATCGGCATTTCTTCGGGTGCGGCAATATGCGCGGCGGTTAAGCTCGCCAAACGCGCAGAATTTGCAGGAAAAAGAATTGTAACGATTCTTCCCGACGGCGGCGGCAGATATCTTTCAACAGATAATTTTATAAAATAATCAATAATAGAATTAAAGTATGGATTCCGAAACTGAAATCCATACTTTTAATTTTTATGTAATTGTAAGTGAACGCCTATGCGTCCTGATAAATCAGGCGATTTTCACAATCTTGTATGCTTCGATTGTTTTGGGATTCTTTTTGGCAAGCTTGCCGTTATAATAAATCTGCAAAGAATCGCCGTAGTTTAAATCCTTGCGAGAGATTTTCTTCCCGTCCGAATCATATATGTTGTCATTACCGCCGTCAAACTTTATATAAATTCCGTTTGTGTCGTAAAGATCGTCATACACGCCACCGAGATTCTGAACCTCGACAATGAATTCACCGTTCTCGCTTTTTATACTGTATGCAGCGATAATTGCGCTTGCGTCCTCAGGTGTTTCGCTGCTTTTGGTGCAGGAAGCACAGGCAAAAAGCATTGCGACAGCGAGAAAAGCAGAAAATACTTTTTTCATCAAAAGACCTCTTATCTCCAACAAACTCTTACGGTACAGCCGTCGGATTCAACAGCGTATTTACCGTTAAGTGTGCTTGAATCATACTTATCGGCAGAAACCTCTGTAAATGTAAACGCCTTGGTTCTTGCAGGAGCATTATGCTCAACTTTCGTGACTTTTTTGAGTCCCTCAACAAAAGCCTGTGCCATTTCGGCGTCAGTACAATGGATCTTTGCGTCAACCTTTAAATATCCCGTATGTTCAATATCCGGCGTATAAGAGCCTGCCTGCAAAGTTCCGGGAGTAAAGCCTGTAAGCCACCATGTACGCGACTTGCTTCTGCTGAAAAGAAGATTATAAACATTCTTTTCAGATGATTCTCTGCGGTAAACATTCATACTCATCCACAGCTTTGACTCATCATCGGCGCACTCGTAGTAGCTTGTATCGGTTACGCCGGGTTTACGGTTGTATATACCGATTTCAGCGCCGACAAAAACAAAGCCGTACTGACCTTTCCAGAACTGAATCATCCAGTCAAGATTATTGTAAGAGAACTTGACTCTTATTGTATCGTAAGCAATAGCTCCGAGTCCCGAAGCCTTATCGTATGCCTCGGAATATCCGAAGTTTCTCTGCCATGCGTCCTCGGCTGTGAAGAATACCTTATCGGTAAAGCTGTACTTGAATCCGAAAAGTCCTGTATCAGAGCCGTCGGGACTTACAACTGTTATTTCGTTCTTTATGGGATCATACTTAAACTTAATAACATTCTTGTATCTTTCACCGACATCTTTAAGATAAGTTATCAAATCCATCTGGTTGCTCGGCTTCGTAATATCGGTAGGATTGCTTGTGTTTGCGGTAGTTGTTGTTCCGCTGTTTTTGTTACCGGATGAGCTGCCGCCCGATGTGTTTGAACTGCCCGAACTGCCTGAGCTGCCCGAACCGCCTGTGGATACGCCGATATCAACAATACCGGCATCAGCCGAACCGTCAACCTCATTTCCAAGAGCGTCAACAGTAGAGCCGGAATTATCGGTATAGCTCCACTGTGCCATACACGAATTGCATATGTAGTCGCCGTTCTCATCAGGTCCGCTGACCTCATATGAGCCGCAGACAGGGCATACCAATTCGGTTTGTGCCATATTATCGGCATTTATATCCGAATCTCCGTCTGTTTTGTCCTTGCTTTTTACGAAATTACATCCGGGAAGAAGCACAGAAGCGATTAAAACCAAAGTACAGATAATCGAAACTGCTTTGATTACGCTTGACTTACTACTTATCTCTTTCACGAGACTACCTCCAAAGTATATTTTTGCCTATTATATCACATATAAAATCAAATTTCAACATTAAAAAAATACCAAAAATTGTAATTTTGTGTCTTACCGTGTACTATTTGTATTGACTTATCACAAAAAAAATAGTATAATTATCGAAATTGTTTTATATATTATGAAAATTCCGGAGGGGAATTTATGATTTCGGACAATAAAATTATAAATGAAGTTGTCAATAATTTTCCGTTTAAAGGCGAATTGAAAGATGTTCAGATAACAGACGCCGGCCTGATCAACTCTACCTATGTCTTGACTTTGTCGGACGGAAATATGGATTTTAAGTATGTTTTGCAGAAAATCAACACTTCTGTTTTTAAAAATCCCGATGAGCTTATGTCAAACATTATGAATGTTACGGGTTTCCTTCGTAATAAAATTCTGCTTGACGGCGGCAATCCCGAAAGAGAAACTCTCACTTTTCTCTATACAAATTCAAACTCGCCTTATTACAGGGACAGCGAGGGCAACTGTTGGCGCACATATACTTATATAGACAAGTGCTACACCTGCGACAGCGTTGACGAACCGATTAAGGCTAACCGTTCCGGTGCGGCTTTCGGCAGATTTATGAATTTGCTCAGCGACTACCCTATAATAAATCTTTTTGAAACTATCCCCGATTTTCACAATACTCCCAAAAGATACGAGGCACTCGATACGGCTATAAGCGAGAACCTTGCAGGCAGAGCCGACAGCGTAAAAGACGAAATCGACTTCGCTATGAGCAAGCGCGAGGACTCGCACAAGCTCACGGACCTTATCGAATCAGGTGAACTGCCGGTAAGAGTAACTCATAACGATACCAAAATCAACAATGTACTTTTTGACAAAATCACAAACAAGGCTTTCTGCGTAATCGACCTTGACACGGTTATGCCCGGCCTTTCGCTCTACGATTTCGGTGACGCTATCCGTTCGGGCGCTACCACGGCAAACGAGGACGAGAAGGACCTCGGAAAATATAATCTTGATGTTGAACTTTTTGAGGCTTATACAGACGGATATCTTTCTCAGGCAGGCAAAGCATTGACCGAAAAAGAAGTGGAAAATCTTGTTTTCTCGGCTAAACTGCTGACTTTGGAATGTGGCGTCCGCTTCCTTACCGATTATCTGAACGGCGACACATACTTCAAGACCGATTATCCCGAACATAATCTTGTTCGCTGCCGTACACAATTCAAGCTCGTCAGAGATATCGAAAATAAATCAGCCGAGCTTGAAGCAATAGTTGATAAGCTTATTAAAAAATACCGCTGAATATCTGCAACGGAGGCAATGAAAATTGAAGCTTAAAAACAAAAGCAAAACGATTATTGCAATACTCTGCGCTTTAATTCTTATTATTGCCGTATCCGTTCCTGTTTTTATTCATATATCCGGTAAAAGAAAAATTGACAGCTATCTGTCCGAAGATATAAAAAATGTTGACGCCGTAAGGATTATTGCCGATTGTGACGAAACGGACGACTTAAAAAATACGGTTGCCGGTTTTAAAGAAACTGTTCGCAGAGGCGCCGACGGAGTTACGGTAGACCTTTGCTTTAACAGCGACTCTATCCCCGTCGCGGCAGAAGATTATTCAAACGCCGATTCAGCAGTACCGATTGAGGATTTCTTCAAAACAATGAACGAGGACGGATTTAAAGAAACCGTATTGTACTTAAATATCGTTCAACTCTCGAAGATGACGGAGCTTAACCGACTTGCCGTAAAATACAGCTTGCTTAACAGGCTTTATATAATCGGTATTGACGAAGCGCACTACGGACTTATAACCTCCGACGATACTATAATACCGTTTTATCTCAACTATTCTCCGTCACGCAGCAGCGACGGAAGCGAAGCCTATGAACTTATAAGGAAATACGGTGCTTCCGGGGTTATGATATCGTCAGATGACGCTTCGCAGGAAACAATCTCTAATCTCGAAGATTACAGCGTACCTTTCTGCGTATATACCGAATCGCAGACAGAATTCTGCAAAGCGGCTCTTTACGGCGCAGAAAATATTATCACCTCGGACGCTGCTTCGGCAAAAGATATTCTCGACAGGTGGATTTCTTCCATGCAGAAACGCAACGCTTCCTCCGTAAGTGAATATCTTAAAAGTATTAACGAAAATTAACTTTATTAAATCATAATCAATATTGTGCAATATGCCTGTAAATTGCAAGGAGGCAACTTATTATGGCAAGAATTTTAGTAGCAGATGATGAAAGCAAAATCAGACGCATAATTTGCGATTTCCTTCGTCGCGACGGTCACGAACCTATCGAGGTCACAACCGGTAAAGAAGCTATTGATGTTTTTAATTCCGATTTAAAAATAGATTTATATCTTATAGATGTAATGCTTCCCGAAATCAACGGTTGGGATGTTTGCCGACAGATTCGCCGCAATTCATCTGTTCCTATTATAATTATTACCGCAAGGTGCGCCGAGTTTGACGAAATAACAGGTTTTGAAGCAGGCGCGGACGATTTCATAAAAAAGCCTTTCAGTCCTACGGTTTTGATGAAAAGAATTGATGTTGCTCTCAGAAGAGCCAAAACAGAACACACCAATGCGTCTTCAAAAATTGTTTCTCTTGACGGACTCACAATGAATAATGAAGCGCACGAAGTAACCGTTAATAATACTGTTATTCCTCTTACTTTGAAAGAATACAAAATTCTGCAAAAGTTAATCACAAGCAAAAGCAGAGTTTACACGAGAGAACAGCTCATCGACGATATCTGGGGTTATGATTATGTCGGAGACGCCCGAAATGTCGATTCCCATGTTGCAAGACTTCGCAGCAAGCTCGGTGACTGGGGCGAAGCTCATATCAAGACAGTTTACGGAGTAGGATATAAAATCGAGGTTGACTGATTTTGAAAAAACATTATTTAAGAAGAATTAAACCAAATAACAAGATGCGAATTCGGATTTTTCTGCAATTCGCTTTAATTTTACTTATAATTACCGGTGCAATTCTGTCCGTTGCCCGTCCGCTCTTTTTAGCTATAATCGAGAACGGTCTTGCAAGAGAAATGAAATCAGCTTTTTCGGAAATCGAGAACGCATACAACAGCGGTCAGACGGTTTCAAATCTTGTAAGGTCTATTGAGGTACGAGACGATATAATTCTTGAAATATATGAGAAATCGGATTCGGGAGAATTTGACAAGAATATCTTTTGTCAAATGGTTTACGGAGTTTATGATTCCGAAAAAGAAGAAGTACCGTCCAACACTCCCCTGCTTGATTTCAAAAACAATAAATTTACTGTCGATAAAAAATATGCCGATACAACCGCTATCGGAGAGCTTACTAACGAAAAAAATAATAACAGATATTTCGTGGTAACAAAAGAAAGTACCGATTCAAAATTACTGTTTGTTTCCGCGCTCAATTACAGCGTTTTCAACAATCAGGTTAGAGTTCTTTACAGCGCGCTGATTGCAATTATATGCTCGCTTTCTATCATTACAATTATAGCTGTATATATTTATATCACAAAAGTAACAAATCCTCTGAAAAAAATGACCGAGGAAACTCTGGTAATGGCGTCAACGCAAAACGAAAAGCTTAGAGTTACCACAAGAAAGCGCCACGCCTTTTTCACCGAGATGGACTCGCTTGTGTTGGGAATAAACAAAATGTATAAGTCTCTTTTACAGACAAAAGAAGCGCTTATGCAGGAGCTTGATGAAAAAGAAAAGGCAGAAAAAATCAAAAACGATATGCTGTCGGCAATATCGCACGAGCTTAAAACACCGATTACTATAATCAGGGGTTACGCCGAGGGACTGCCGTACATTGCAGAAGAAAAAAGCACCTTATGCGAATACACCGATACAATAATCGGAGAATGTGACCGATTGAACAACCTCGTTATGAATATGCTGACATTTCTTAAAATCGGTAATAATTCATTCGTAATAAAACCGCATAAATTTGATATAAATAATTTGATTGAATCGTATCTTCAAATTTACAAAACAGTTTTTACCGATAAAGGAATCACAGCAATAAACGAAATTGATAAACCTATCTACGGCTTTGCAGACGAAGAACTGTTGAAATATTTGTTAAATAACATTTTATCAAACGCTGTTTCTTACATCGGCGGCGGTAAACAAATCAAAATAAGATATGAAGAAATTGACGGATTTTACAGAATTTATGTATTCAATTCAGGCAACGGAATTGAACCCGAACATATTGACAGAATTTGGGAGAGCTTCTACCGTGAGGATCCTTCAAGACTGCAAATTGACGGACATTTCGGTCTCGGTCTTTCAATAATAAAAAGTATTCAGGAAGTTCACGACTCTAAATACGGTGTGCAAAACACCGACGGAGGCGTTGAATTCTGGTTCGATGTCAAAAAAGATTCATAAAAAACTGCCGCACTCAGCAAGTAAGCTAAGTGCGGCAAAATTATATCCTTAAATAATTATTTGTTATAGAATTCGGGAAGATAATCTTTATGTGCTTCTTTAAGCTCGTTGAAACACTTTGTAGCCTTTTCCCAATCACCGACAAGCGGATGAACAAGCAAGCCTTTGATTGCGGCTTCCTCAGAACCTGTTACGGCCGCCTCAACGGTGAACTTCTCATAAGCCTTAACAACTCTCATAAGAGCAATTATGTGCTGATTGTCGAAGTTTTCAACCTTGATAGGCTTAGCTCCGTCCTTGCCGATTACGCAGGGAGCTTCGATGATATCATCGTCAGCCATAAAGTCAAGCGTTCCGTTGTTTTTAACATTAACAACCTGAACATCGTTTATATCGTTTGCGAGGGAATTGATAAGTGAAACCGCTGCAAGCGAATACTTGTGACCGCCGCGCTTGTCAAGCAGAGCAGGCTTTACGCAAAGCTCCTCGTCCTGATACATTTCGAGCAATTTCTCCTCGATTTCCATACAAACCTGCGCTCTTGTTTTATCATCTGAACGCTGATGCTCAAGCTTAGCCTCACGGCAGTAATAATACTGCAAGTATGAAGACGGAATTCCATGAATAGCTTTAAGGCAGTCGAGGTCAAAGCCGTCGTCCTTAATGTTAGCCATAACCTTCGGTGAGAAGCCAGACTCGATAAGTCCCGGAAGAAGCTCCTTGCCCTCTTTCTTGATAGAAGTAATCCAGCTGAGATGATTGAGTCCGACATAAGTTATATCAACATCGTCGCCTGTAATTTCCTTAACATCATCAAGCATATCAATAGGAACATTGCAAAGACCGATATTCTTAACATTTGTATTGTTGAGAACAAACTCTGTAATAATTCCCGACGGATTTGTGAAGTTGATAAGCCATGCGTCCGGGCAAATCTGCTCAATCTTGTCGCAGATATTCTTGATAACGGGAATAGTTCTCAGAGCCTTGAACATACCGCCGATACCGGTTGTTTCCTGTCCGATAAGATTGTACTTTTTGGGTATGCTCTCGTCAAGATAACGAGCCGGCAACATTCCTACACGAATCTGAGTAACAACGAAGTCCGCGCCCTGCAATGCCAAATCAAGATCGTCCGTAATGACAATCTCGCAGTCAACATTGGCTTTCTTTAACATTCTGACGCAGAGATTGCCGACGATAGTACGCTTTCTCTCGTCAATATCCATAAATGAAATTTTCTTAAGCTTCAGGGAGTCCGACGCTTTGATAAATCCATCTACAAGTTCAGGGCAATATGTACTTCCCGAACCGATAACAGCTACTGTAATTTCTTTCATACTTAATCACCTTTCTTAGCTTTCTGCTGTAAAATCCAATTTATACAGCCCGTAACCGGAGGCTGTGATAATTTTATAAATTTAAGCCGTCTGCCCGTCAGCGAAACCGCCTTATTCATAAGGGCGTTTATGTAAATATCTGACGGAAGTTTTGTATGTATAGAACCCGAAAGGACTACTTCAACAACATCATCGGTGAAATTAAGCGTATTTAAGTGAGCTGCAATAAGCGATGCTCCGCGCGTTGCCATTTCATCAATTATGTCAAGAACAACGCTGTCTCCGAGTCTTGCCGCGTCAAAGAAGAAATCTATAAGGCGCATTATGAATTTATCGGCGTCATCATCCTCAAAGCGAGAAACAAGAGCAAGGAAATCCTCCTTGCATTTGAGAGAATACTCGTCATAGCACATTTTGGTAAGTGCCGTCTTTCTGAGACCGAGATAAACATCGTCATAAATTGCTCTGAATGTTCTCATAGCAATCCAATGGCCGTTGCCCTCGTCGCCGGAAAACTCGCCTAAGCCTGCAAGCTGAAGCATTTTTCCGTCATTGTCTATGGCATTACAGCAGGTACCTGTACCGCAGTTGTAACCGATTGCGGCGCTGCCGGTAGAGCCTGCCTTTATAACTATAAAGCCGTCGTTATAAATTTCAAAGTTTTCAAGACCGTAGTCAAGCAAGCGCTTTACCATTTCGTCATGCTGGAACTGATGGTCGATTCCGGCGAGTCCCATGAGCGTATATTCAACATCATGCAGGGAAATTCCGGCTTCTTTTATAAGGCTTTTAATGCCGTCCCATATAATATCCGCCGCCTCGTCAAAGCTGCCCTCCATATTTTCATGGTTGCTTCCGGGGCCTTTTACCATGGCGATTATATTCTTTTTCTCGTCAAAAAGCGCATATGCGGTTTTTGTTCCACCGCCGTCAACGCCAATATAATAACTCATACCGCCTCTCCTTTCAGAAAAGTGTCATTTGTCTTATTATACTATATTCTAAGACAAAATACAATCGTTTTTTAATAAAAAAGCGATTAAATTCGATAAAAAATATGTTTTTGAATGCATTTTATATAATTTGAAGCAATCAAATTTATGCAATAATCACAAATCGCAAAATCGGCAGTTTTACACACTTTTTATAAATGTTTCCACCAAAAACTGCGCCGTAGTATCGAGCGAAGTCAGCATACTGATTTTTTGTTGATCATCTCTGCCCGTTTTATAGTAATACGGCGTCATTTTAAAAAGATTCATAATGTCTTCTCTGTCAGAGAGGTGTATTTCTTTTTCAACGCGCGTTTGATTTATCAGCTTGAATCCGTCTAATTTTTCAAGTTCGACTTTGTTTTCATACGGTCTGTCATAAATTACGGATTTAAACTCAATCAGATGCCTTTCAAGCGGAACGGCCTTTATAAATACGCCGTTCCGCTTAACAATACGCAGCACCTCGTCCGCGCTGTAAGGCGCAAATATACTTATGACCGCGTCGCAACATTCATCCGGTATCGGCAAATCAGAAATACTTGCTACCGCCGATTTAATACCGCCGCATCTCTTTGCGCCCGCAATAAGGGCGGTTTTTGAGATATCAATACCGTAAATGTTTACGCTCTCCTGTTTATTAAGGAAATGATTATATATCTTTGATGTGTACCAACACTCACCGCAGCCGAGATCGGCCATTAC
>JAQXHF010000006.1 GCA_029007095.1 Clostridia bacterium
AAGCCCGATAGTTCCCTGACCTGCTATAACATCTTCGTCGTCAAACGGATGAATAAAGGTATAGCCGTTTTCATCACGAAGCTGCAACGCCTTAGCATACGCATCATCGTAAACTCCCTTTACAAGACAAACCTCTGCGCCGTAACTCTTGGTAGCTTCGACCTTAGAAATCGGCGCGCCGTCCGGGAGACAGATAACAGCTTTGATTCCGTTCTTCTGAGCGGAAAGAGCAACGCCCTGAGCGTGATTTCCTGCTGAACAGGCTATAACTCCCCTCGCCTTTTCTTCATCGGAAAGCTGAGACATCTTGTAATATGCTCCTCTTACCTTAAACGAACCTGTTATCTGCAAATTTTCTGTTTTAAGATATACTTCGGCTTCCTCATTGATATGCGGAGCTAAAATAACATCGGTTTTTCTAATTACATTCTTGAGAACATATTTTGCATGATATATTTTATCAAGTGTCAACATCTATTTCACCAGCTTATTTAAGTACGCATTAAAGTCTTGCAATTACGGCGTCGGTCATCTCGTCGGTAGAAAGCGAGGGTGCGCCGATTGCAGCAATATCGGAAGTACGAAGTCCGTCGTTGAGAACGCTGTCAACTGCTTTTTCTATACAGTCAGCTTCCTCGGAAAGACTGAAAGAATATCTGAGCATCATTGCGGCAGAGAGAATAGTCGCAATCGGATTTGCAATTCCCTTGCCTGCAATATCGGGTGCGGAACCGTGAATAGGCTCGTACATACCGACTGTTGTTTCGTTCAGCGAAGCAGACGGGAGCATACCGATAGAACCCGTAATCTGCGAAGCTTCATCCGAAAGTATATCTCCGAACATATTTGAAGTGACGATAACATCAAACTGAGCCGGATTACGGACAAGCTGCATTGCCGCATTGTCAACAAGAACATCGCGAAGCTCAACATCGGGATATTCCTCAGCTATTTCGTGCATAACCTTTCTCCAAAGGCGTGAAGTTTCAAGAACATTGGCTTTATCAACGCTTGCAACCTTTTTGGAGCGTTTTCTTGCAGTTTCAAACGCAACTCTCGCGATTCGTTCAATTTCCATACGGCTGTAACACTCGGTGTCATAAGCTTCTTTTCCGTATTTGCCCTCACGGTATCCTCTGTCTCCGAAGTATATACCTCCGGTAAGCTCACGGACTATCATAATATCAAATCCGTTTTCAGCTACGCTCTCCTTTAAAGGGCAAGCCTCTGCAAGCGCAGGATAAAGCTTCGCCGGACGAAGATTGGTAAAAAGTCCGAGCGCCGAACGGATACCCAAAAGAGCCTTTTCCGGGCGTTTGTCTCCGGGAAGATTGTCCCACTTAGGACCGCCGACCGAGCCTAAAAGTACGCTGTCTGAATTCTTACAGCCATCTACGGTTTCCTGCGGAAGCGGCGCACCCGTAGCATCAATGGCGGCACCGCCTATTAAATATGGAGTGAAGCTGAAATTGTGTCCGAATTTTTCACCGACTTTTTCAAGCACTCTTACAGCGCTGTCAACAATCTCCGGACCTATTCCGTCCCCTCTCAACAAGGCAATAGAATAATTCATCTGGCAGTCCTCCGTTATTTTATAATATTCTTTTTAACAGACTCAACAAGTCCGCCGTTTGAGATTATCTGCTGAATGAACTCCGGGAAAGGCTCAGTCTTGAAGCTCTTGCCGGTTGTCTTATCAGTAATAATTCCTGCGTCAAGATCAGCTTCAACATCATCGCCCTCACCGATAGCTTCGGCAGCTTCGGGACATTCGACAATGGCAAGACCTATATTTATCGCATTACGATAAAAAATTCTTGCAAAGCTCTTGGCGATTACGAGTGAAATTCCGCTCTCCTTGATTGCGATGGGAGCGTGTTCACGGGAAGATCCGCAGCCGAAATTGTATCCGGCAACCATTATGTCTCCCTCATTAACTCTTTTTACAAAAGTCGGATCCAAATCCTCCATACAATGGGAGGCAAGCTCTTTCTTATCAATAGTGTTAAGATAACGGGCAGGGATTATTACATCCGTGTCAACATTATCGGCATACTTAATTACTTTACCGTTAAATTTCATCAGAGCACCTCCTCAGGACCTGCAATTTTTCCTGCTATTGCACTCGCTGCCGCAACAGCCGGGCTTGCGAGATAAACCTCGGATTCGGGATCACCCATTCTGCCGACAAAGTTGCGGTTTGTCGTAGCAACGGCTCTCTCGCCCTTTGCCAGAATACCCATATATCCGCCGAGACACGGTCCGCAGGTGGGAGTTGATACAACGCAGCCTGCTTCTATAAAGATTTTGAGCAAACCGTCCTCCATAGCTTTGAGATAAATATCCTGAGTTGCAGGAATTATTATAGCTCTCACATTCTTGTGAACCTTATGTCCCTTGAAGATTTCAGCGGCCTCTCTGATATCTTTGTAATGGCCGTTGGTGCAGGAACCGATAACGACCTGGTCTATCTTAATATCGCCTACCTCGTCAATCGTCCTTGTATTCTCAGGAAGATGCGGGAAAGCGACCGTTGAACGAATCTCGGAAAGGTCGATTTCGATAACCTCATCATATACGGCGTCATCGTCAGCCTTATATATAACAGGTTCACGGTCGGAACGACCTTTAACATAATCAAGAGTCTGAGAGTCAACTTCAAATATTCCGTTCTTTGCGCCGGCTTCAATAGCCATATTCGCCATAGTCAGACGGTCATAAATGCTGAGTGAGTCCAGTCCCTCGCCTGTAAATTCCATTGATTTATACAAAGCTCCGTCAACGCCTATTTTACCGATGATATGTAAAATAACATCCTTGCCGGAAATATGAGGTCCGAGCTTGCCTTTAAGTACAAACTTAATTGCGGATGGAACCTTAAACCACGCTTTTCCCGTAGCCATACCGCAAGCCATATCGGTTGAGCCTACGCCGGTAGAGAATGCTCCGAGCGCTCCGTAGGTACAGGTGTGGGAATCAGCGCCGATTACCACATCACCGGATGTTACAAGTCCTTTTTCGGGCAAAAGCGCATGTTCAATGCCCATTTGACCAACATCATAAAAATGCGTTATTTCCTTTTCGTTACAGAAATCACGGCACATTTTGCACTGGCCTGCGGCCTTTATATCCTTGTTAGGCGCAAAATGATCCATAACCATTGTAACCTTATCACGGTCAAAAACCTCGTCAACGCCCATCTTGGAGAACTCGCGTATTGCCACGGGAGAGGTTATATCGTTGCCTAAAACTCTGTCGAGATTTACCAATATAAGCTGACCTGCTTCAACCTTGTCAAGTCCTGCATGAGCCGCAAGGATTTTTTGAGTCATTGTCATTCCCATTAGAACTAACTCCTAAATTTTATTTCTGATTTATAATTGCGCCCTTATCAGCCGAAGATACCATCTTTGAATATCTTTTGAGGTATCCTGTAAGCTCGGTATTTACCTTGGGCTTTTCGGTCTGTTTACGGCGGTTTAATTCATCTTCACTTACATGAAGCTCTATCTTATGGTTAGGAATATCAATAGAAATCATATCGCCCTCGTGAACATAGGCAATACAGCCGCCGCTCGCCGCTTCGGGTGATACATGACCTATGGAAGCGCCTCGTGTTGCACCTGAGAAGCGTCCGTCGGTGAGCAAAGCAACCTCTTTATCGAGTCCCTGACCTGCGATTGCCGAAGTCGGAGAAAGCATCTCTCTCATACCCGGTCCGCCCGCCGGTCCCTCATATCTGATTACAATTACATCGCCCGGATTTATTCCGCCGTCATAGATAACCTTGATACAGTCCTCTTCGCTGTCAAACACTCTGGCAGGTCCGGTATGAACAAGCATTTCGGGAGCTACTGCGCTGCGCTTGACAACGCAGCCGTCCTCGGCAAGATTACCGTAAAGAACCGCGATACCGCCGGTCTTGCTGTACGGATTTGATACGGGACGAATTACCGTTTCATCACGGTTGACGCTGTTTTTGATATTCTCAGCCATAGTCTTACCCGTGCAGGTCATAACATCCGTCTTGATAAGTCCTGCGTCGGCAAGCTCTTTAAGAACGGCATAAACGCCGCCTGCCTCATTGAGATCCTCCATATATGTAGGACCTGCGGGAGCAAGATGGCAAAGATTCGGTGTGCGCTCGCTTATCTCATTCGCCATATTCAGGTCGAATTTAACTCCGCACTCATTTGCTATGGCAGGAAGATGAAGCATCGAATTGGTAGAACAGCCGAGAGCCATATCTGCGGTAAGCGCATTTCTTATAGCGTCCTCGGTCATAATATCTAACGGACGGATATCCTTCTTAACCAAATCCATAATCTGCATACCTGCATGCTTGGCAAGCTCGATTCTCGCGGAATAAACGGCAGGTATAGTGCCGTTTCCGCCGAGTCCCATACCGAGAACCTCGGTAAGACAGTTCATTGAGTTTGCGGTGTACATACCTGAACACGAACCGCAGGTAGGACAGGTTTTTGTTTCAAATTCAAGAAGCTTGTCCGCGTCAATTTTGCCGGCCGAATATGCTCCGACAGCCTCAAACATACTTGAAAGGCTGGTCTTTTTACCTCCGACGCGTCCGGCAAGCATAGGTCCTCCGCTTACAAAAATCGTAGGGATATTGAGTCTTGCGGCAGCCATAAGCAATCCCGGCACATTCTTGTCACAGTTCGGAATCATTACAAGTCCGTCAAATCCGTGAGCAAGAACCATAGCCTCTGTTGAATCTGCAATCAAATCACGGGTTACAAGGGAATATTTCATTCCCTTGTGTCCCATAGCTATGCCGTCGCAAACCGCAATCGCAGGGAAAACTATCGGTGTTCCGCCTGCCATTGCTACGCCGAGCTTTACAGCCTCGGTGATCTTATCCAAATTCATATGTCCCGGCACTATCTCATTATACGAGCTGACAATTCCGATAAGCGGTCTGGAAGTTTCTTCCGTTGTCAATCCGAGCGCGTGATAAAGAGATCTGTGCGGAGCGTTGTTAAAACCGTCTACGACAGTATCTTTAATCATAGTAATTAACCTCCGAAACGGCAGTCTGCCGTCAATCAGTTGTTGATGAGCTTATCCTCATCGCTCCAGCTATAAAGCTTACGAATCTCACGGCCAACCTTCTCGGCAGGATGCTCGGAAGCAATCTTACGCATTGCGCTGAAATGAACCTGTGAGCCTGCGTCTGACATATCGAGGAGGAATTCCTTAGCGAAAGAACCGTCCTGAATATCGGCAAGAACTTTCTTCATAGCCTTCTTTGTATCCTCTGTGATGATCTTCGGTCCGGTGATATAGTCGCCGTACTCGGCAGTATTGGAGATAGAATAACGCATTCCCTCAAAGCCGCTCTGGTAAATAAGGTCAACGATGAGCTTCATCTCATGGATACACTCAAAGTATGCGTTTCTCGGATCGTAGCCTGCCTCAACAAGAGTCTCAAAGCCTGCCTGCATAAGAGCGCAAACACCGCCGCAAAGAACAGCCTGCTCGCCGAAGAGGTCTGTTTCTGTCTCTGTACGGAAAGTAGTTTCAAGAACGCCTGCGCGTGCGCCACCGATACCGAGAGCGTATGCAAGACCTATTTCAAGAGCGTCGCCTGTTGCGTCCTGCTCAACAGCGATAAGGCAAGGAACGCCTTTGCCTGCCTGATACTCGCTGCGTACTGTATGACCGGGTCCCTTAGGAGCGATCATTATAACATTTACATTCTTCGGGGGCTTAATGCAGCCGAAATGAATGTTAAAACCGTGTGCAAAAGCAAGAGTCTTGCCCTCTGTAAGGTTGGGAGCAATGCTCTCCTTGTAAAGCTTAGCCTGCTTCTCATCGTTAATAAGTATCATAATGATGTCTGCATTTTTTGCAGCCTCTGCCGAAGTCATAACTGTAAGTCCAGCAGCCTCTGCCTTTGCCCAGCTCTTGCTTCCTTCATAAAGACCGACGATTACATTAACGCCGCTGTCTTTGAGGTTCAAAGCGTGAGCATGGCCCTGTGAGCCGTAGCCGATAATTGCAACTGTCTTGCCGTTAAGCTTGTTGAGATCGCAATCCTGCTGATAGTAAATTTTTGCTGCCATAATAATTACTCCTTTTGTAATATAATTTGTTAATTTAATTTTAACCGCCGTGCGGTAGTTAACTTACTCTTTGGAAATCATACTTCCGTTGCCTCTTTCGAGAGCCACCTGACCTGTGCGGCACATTTCGATTATACCGCAGGGTTTAAGTATCTCGATAAAGGCGTCGATTTTGGTCGGATCGCCGGTACATTCGATACAGCACGAATCAATGGCGTAGTCGATAATTTTTCCTCTGAAAATATTGACAGATGAAAGAACATCCTGTCTTGTATTCTCGTTGAGCTTAACCTTGATAATCATAAGTTCGCGCCTTATGGAATTATCCTTATCAAGCAATTCTACCTTTTTGACATTATGGAGCTTGCGAAGCTGATTTATCATCTGCGCTCTCGCATATCCGTCGCCGCTCATAGAAATTGTAATTCGGGAATATTCCGGACATTCGGTTTCTCCTACGGTGAGAGCGTCGATATTGAATCCCCGTCGGGTAAACATACTCGTAACTCTTGTAAGAACGCCGAACTTATTGTCAACATAGACTGCAATTACAAATTTATCACTCATCATTCTCGCCGCCTTTCTTGCTGACTATCATATCGTCAATAGAACCTCCGGGAGGAAGCATCGGCAATACAAACTCATCCTTGTCAATACGGCAATCAATAACCGTCGGTGAATCGTCGGCAAAAGCCTCGGTCATAACCCTTTCAAAATCATCAAGAGTTTCGGTTATATATCCCTTAGCGCCAAAAGCTTCTGCAAGCTTTACGAAATCGGTTTTTCTTTCAAGCGTTGTGTTTGAATAATGCTCGTTAAAGAAAAGCGTCTGCCACTGACGAACCATACCGAGTACGCCGTTATTCATTATAACTATCGTAACCGGGACATTGTATGTAACAGCCGTAGCAAGCTCGTTAAGATTCATTCCGAAGCTTCCGTCGCCCGTTACAAGCACGGTGTGCTTACCGGTTGCAACAGCGCTGCCGATAGCTGCGCCGAGTCCGAATCCCATTGTACCGAGTCCGCCGCTCGAAACAAAGGTTCTCGGCGTTCTGAACTTGAAATACTGAGCTGCCCACATCTGATGCTGACCGACATCGGTGGCAAGAGGTGTGTCCGGCTTTACTACCTTGTTTATAACATCGAACACAGTCTTGGGAGTGAGTGCGTTTTCGGGAGCCTTGCATGCTTCCTCGATTTTCTGCTCTTTTTCCCTGAGCCTGTTTACTATTCTCATCCATTCCGGATTTTTCTTCTCTTTTACGCCGTTGAGAATATCGTTCATCGACTCGGTTATATCTCCCCAAAGGCCGACATCGACATTTATATTTTTATTTATCTCTGCAAAGTCTACATCAAGCTGAACTATTGTAGCGCGCTTTGCAAATTTCTCCTTATTGCCCGTAGCTCTGTCGCTGAAACGAACTCCTACGGCAAGTATTAAATCGGCATTATTCTGCGCCATTGAGGACGCATAGTGTCCGTGCATACCCTGCATACCGAGGAAACGCGGATGGTCGGTGGGAACAGCTCCCAATCCCATAAGCGAACAGCCGATAACGCCGTCAATCTTTTCGGCAAGTGCAATGGCAGCTTCATATGTTTTTGAACCGATTGCGCCGCCGCCGAGGTAAATGTAAGGTCTTTTGGCCTCGTCGATAGCCTTAATTGCCGCTTCGACATCTTTATTCTTCGGTTGCCTGTTGGGCAGGAAAGGTACTACCGGTTTCGGTTCGTAGTCATAAACTGCCGTCTGAACATCCTTTGGAATATCAATCAAAACAGGTCCGGGCCTGCCTGATTTTGCAATCTGGAAAGCCTCTCTGACGGTGTCGGCAAGATCGGCAATATTATTTACAAAATAATTATGCTTTGTAATCGGCAAAGTAATTCCTGTAATATCAATCTCCTGGAAACTGTCGCGTCCTATAAGACTGCAAGGCACATTTCCCGTTATGGCAACCATTGGTACAGAATCCATCATTGCCGTTGCGATACCTGTAACAATGTTCGTTGCGCCGGGGCCTGATGTAGCTATAACTACGCCAACCTTGCCCGTAGCTCTCGAATATCCGTCAGCCGCATGAGAAGCTCCCTGCTCGTGAGCGGTAAGAACATGATTTATTCTGTCGCTGTTCTCGTAGAGTGCGTCATACAAATTGAGAACCTGACCGCCCGGATAACCGAACACGGTATCGACGCCCTGTTCAATCAGAGTTTCTATTACAATCTGAGCGCCTGTCATTTTCATTTATGTAACAATCCTTTCATTTAATCATCCTGTTAATAGCGCTTACAAGCGCCTTCATAGAGGATACTATAATATCGCTGTCAATACCTGCGCCCCAGAAAACCTTTCCGTTTTCCTTGTCGCGTATTCCGACATAGGAAGCCGCTTTTGAAGTCGAATTCACTTCAAGCGCGTGTTCCGTATAGGTTTCAAGGACATAAATATCTCCCATAACATTCTTAATTGCGTTGCTCACCGCGTCAAGGCGACCGTTACCCGGCGCTGAAACCGTGCTTTCTTTTCCGTCAAGCACCACGGTCACGGCGGCAGTCATTCCGTCGGTTCTGTCAAAGTGAGCTTCCTTAACGGCAAGTCTGTCCTCGATATTTACATAATTTTTCATAAAT
>JAQXHF010000007.1 GCA_029007095.1 Clostridia bacterium
AGAGAATGATGGAGGCCTCCGGCGTAAAATATACTAAGCTTGAACTTTCTCATAAAGAAATTGTACTAAGCTTTGACGAAACACTTGTATAATTTTTATAAGTATGATATAATCAATAAGTTAATAATTGCAGTTATGCATTATGAGGTGAAATAATGGGTTTACTTAAAAAGATTTTCGGCGATTATTCCGCAAAAGAGATAAAGCGTGTTATGCCGTTACAGAAAAAAGTTCTTGCCCTTGAGGAAGAATATTCAAAGCTTACCGATAAGGAGCTTCAAGCAAAAACTCCCGAATTTAAAGAAAGACTTGAAAAGGGAGAAACACTTGACGATATATTGCCGGAGGCATTTGCAGCTTGCCGTGAAGCTTCATGGCGTGTACTCGGAATGAAGCATTTCCCGGTACAGATTCTCGGCGGTATTATTTTGCATCAGGGCAGAATTGCCGAGATGAAAACCGGTGAAGGTAAAACTCTTGTTGCAACCTTACCGGCATATCTTAACGCATTGTCTGGCAACGGTGTTCATATTGTTACCGTTAACGATTATCTTGCAAGGCGTGACTCCGAATGGATGGGCAAGATATATAAATTTATGGGGCTTAAAGTCGGACTTATTGTTCACGGACTTGATAACGAGGAGCGAAAGGCAGCATACGCCGCAGATATTACCTACGGCACAAACAATGAAATGGGCTTCGACTACCTTCGTGATAATATGGTTCCTTACAAGGAGCAAAAGGTTCAGCGCGGCCATAACTTTGCGATAGTCGATGAGGTTGACTCTATCCTTATTGATGAAGCGAGAACGCCGCTTATCATATCGGGACGCGGAGATCGCTCTACCGAAATGTATACTCTTGCAAATAATTTTGTAAAGACGCTTACCAAGGCTACCGTTAAGGAGATTGATACCAAGCAGAACGCAGAGGATGTAGCTGACGGCGATTACATTGTTGACGAGAAAGCTCGTACCGCAACGCTTACAAAGAGCGGTATCGCAAAGGCAGAGGCATATTTCAATGTCGAGAACCTTATGGACGCCGACAATATGACCTTGCTTCATCACATAAATCAGGCTATTAAGGCTGTCGGCGTTATGAAACGCGATATCGACTATGTTGTTAAGGATAATCAGGTGCTTATAGTTGATGAGTTTACCGGCCGTATAATGCTCGGCCGCCGATACAATGAGGGACTCCATCAGGCTATCGAAGCAAAAGAGGGTGTTAAGGTCGAACACGAGAGCAAAACTCTTGCCACAATTACATTCCAGAATTATTTCCGTCTTTTCAAGAAGCTTTCAGGTATGACCGGTACTGCTATGACCGAAAGTCAGGAATTCCAGGAGATTTATTCACTTGATGTTGTTGAAATTCCAACCAACAAGCCGATGATCAGACAGGATTATCATGATGTTGTTTATAAGACCGAGGCGGCTAAATTCAATGCTCTTATTGAGCAGATAATTGAATGTCACGAAAAAGGACAGCCTGTTCTTGTCGGTACTGTTTCTATTGAAAAGTCTGAGGTTCTCTCTAAGCTTCTCAAACGCAGAGGAATCAAGCATGAGGTGCTCAATGCTAAGTTCCATGAGAAAGAAGCCGAGATAGTTGCTCAGGCAGGTAAGTTCGGCGCTGTTACAATCGCAACGAATATGGCAGGACGAGGCACCGATATTATGCTTGGAGGTAACTCTGAGTTTCTTGCCAAGGCTGCGATGCGCCGCAAGGGTTATTCTGAGGAGCTTATAGTTGAAGCAACCGGATTTGCCGAGACGGATAATGAAGAAATCATCGAAGCGCGTAAAGAGTATGCGGAGCTTGAAAAGAAATATAAGGAAGAGATAAAGGACGAAGCTGAGAAAGTCCGTGAGGCAGGCGGTCTTTTCATAATCGGTACGGAAAGACACGATTCACGCCGTATAGACAATCAGCTGAGAGGTCGTTCGGGCAGACAGGGAGATCCCGGTGCCAGCCGTTTCTATCTTTCACTTGAAGATGACCTTATGAGACTTTTCGGCGGTGACAGACTTCAGAATGTTATGAATACTCTCGGTGCAGATGAAAATATGCCGATTGAGTCCAAGATGGTTTCAAAGTCTATTGAATCTGCACAGAAAAAGAAAGAATCACAGAACTTTGCTATCCGTAAGCATGTTTTGCAGTATGATGATGTTATGAATCGTCAGCGTGAGCTTATCTATGCACAGCGTAACAGAGTTCTTGACGGCGAGGACCTCAAAGAATCCATACTTAAAATGATGGACGAATCTATCAATGATTCGATTGATTTCTATTGCTCGTCTTCGCTTCAAAAAGCGGATTGGAATATCAACGGCTTGCGTGAAAAATATCTCGGTTGGATTACCGAGCCGACTGATTTTGAGGATGTAGACAGCTTCGACAGGGAGAAGGCAAAGCAGGAGCTTATCGAACGCGGTCACGCGAGATATGAAGCTCGTGAAGCGGAGCTTACTCCGGAAGTTATGAGAAGCCTTGAACATATGATTCTTCTGCGTAATGTTGATACTTATTGGATGGATCACATTGACGCTATGGAGGAACTGAAACGCGGAATTTCGCTTAGAGCGTACGGTAATCAGGATCCCGTAGTCGCTTATCGTATGGAAAGCTATGATATGTTTGACGAGATGAGCAATTCTATCAGGGAGTCAACTGTTCGTCAGATGCTTACCGTAAGAATCCGCAGCGAAGAGGATACCAAGCGTGAACAGGCTGCAAAGGTAACCTCGGAGTCGGGCGGCGGCTCTGACGGAAGTGAAAAGGGCAGAACTGTTCGCAAGACTATAACTGTCGGCCCTAATGATCCGTGTCCCTGCGGCAGCGGTAAAAAGTACAAGAAGTGCTGCGGCAATGTTGCCAAAAATAATTGATATTATGATGTAAATTAAACGGCTTGTGTAATTCACAGGCCGTTTAACATTTAAGTAAATATCAAAGTCGGCCTGTGTCTAAGTAACACAAGCCGCTTTATTTTTACATAAATTCTTTTAAAATATCCGTATTTTCATTAAGTCTGATTTTTTGGAAATCACATCTGTTATCGAGCAAATATACTCCGGTGCTTTCGTCCGCTTCTTCAAAAAATGCGGTGTAGAATTCGCCGTTGTCATAGACCAGCGCGGCGTCATTGTCGCAGGCAAGACCGGGAAGCTCCTGACTTGAAACTGCGGAATCAAACCGTTTCCAATATTCTGAATCATAGTGCGGACAGTTGCAGAAAGGAAGAAGTCCCACGCAGTCAATGAACATAAATTCATTGTTTTCGCCGCAGTCGTCGTATCCTCTTTCAAACCAGCACATGGAACCAGAGCTTGATCCGCAGAGAATAACATCTCCCTGATTGAAGCGTTCACGAATAAGCTTATCAACGCCGCGTTTTTTCCAGTAAACCATCAGGTTTCTAAGGTTACCGCCGCGCGCATGGATTATATCCGCAGACATAATTCTGCTGCGTATTTCCTCGTCGGTGAGCGTGTCGTCCATAAGGAAGAGTACGGAAGCCTCGCAACCTTTGGCAAGATATTCGCTTAATTCATCACCCTCGAATTTATCAAAACCGGCGGTTGGAAGATACACAACTTTAGGTCTGGGTTTACTGCACTTTGAAAGTACATATTCAGGAGGGCAATCTCCTCCGCCGCCAATAATCATACTCATATAAATTACCTCTGCATCGAATTTTATGAGTATAATTATAGCGCGGTTTGTATCATAGGTCAACTAATTTAACAAATAAACTCCGAGATTCAGATATATGGCGTAAATCGTCCAAATAATATACGGTATTTGTAAAAGTCCGGCAGTTTTATTTATTCTGCAAAATATTACAGCCATAACGATTACTATGGCGGACAGAACAGCGAGCCAGATAAATGACAGAAAATATGCTTTAAAAGTGAAGAAAAGCAGAGGCCAGATGAAATTCATCACGAGTTGAATGATATATACGGTAAGCGGTCTTTTGGGAAATTCGGTTCCTTTGTCTGAAACAATATATGCCGATATTCCCATTAAAATATATAGTATTGTCCAGACTATCGGAAATACCCAACTCGGAGGAGAAAAGTGAGGCTGATTGAGTTGCTCATAAGCGTCAAAGCTTCCCATATTGATAAGAGCAGATGCGGCTCCGTACAGAAGCGGCAAGGAAAGATTTAAAATAAGTCTGCCCAAATTTTTCTTTTCATATGTCTTCATAAAAAATCACACCCTCTGATAAATTATTATCAGATTAGGTGTGAAATATACCTGAAATGTAAAATTATAAAACAATATCAATAGGCTTTCCGCCGTGTTCCATTGATTTGTCTGCGTCAAAAACAACGAGATGACCTTTAACTGTATCTTCGATAGATGTGCAGGAAAGGGAAGTTTCTTCGTTCCTGACATAACGGACGAAATCTCTGACAAGATTAAGGTCGCCGCCGCCGTGTCCCTCGGAGTTTTCGCCGAGCAAGTTAGTGTCAATCTCACGCTGAGTATA
>JAQXHF010000008.1 GCA_029007095.1 Clostridia bacterium
TTTCAATCCCTCCAACATTATCATCGGTGATGACGGCGTACCTTACATCATCGACTGGTCTCATGCCACACAGGGTAACGCTTCCGCGGATGTAGCGAGAACATATCTTTTGTTCTGGCTCAGCGGAGATATTGATATGGCTGAGAAATATCTTGAACTTTTCTGCAAAAAGAGCGAAACCTCTAAGCAGTATATTCAGAAATGGCTTCCTATCGTAGCGGCTTCACAGTCAGTTAAAGGCAAGCCGGAAGAAAGACAATTCCTGCTCTCGTGGGCAAATGTTGTAGATTATGAATAATAAAGGATAATTTATAAACTTATAAACCTTAAACGGAAAGGTATGGTTAAAAGATGAAGATTACAGTATGCATCGGCAGCTCCTGCCATCTTAAAGGTTCAAGACAAATTGTTGAGGAGCTTCAGTATCTCATAGCGAAGAATAATCTCAAAGATAAGGTTGAGCTTGCGGGAACTTTCTGTATGGGCGACTGCAAAAACGGCGTATGCGTTACCGTTGACGACAAGAAGTTTTCGCTTACTCCCGAAACGACAGACGATTTCTTTGCAAAAGAAGTTCTTGCTAAGGTGTGATTGAATGATAGTTCAGGTTTGTGTAGGCAGTTCCTGCCACATTAAAGGATCTGAAGATGTCGTTAATATCATACAGCAGAGAATTAAGGAAGAACACCTTGAAGACGAAATAACGCTTGCGGGTAGCTTTTGCATAGGCAAATGCACCCGCACAGGCGTTACCGTTCAGGTGGATGATGAGATTGTAACCGGAGTTACAAAGGAAAACTGTAACGACTTTTTCAATAATTATATCCTTAATGCAGGGAGGAAATAAAATATGGGAGATTTTTTGAGACTCAAAAAATCAAACTGCAAAAACTGCTATAAGTGTATCCGTCATTGCCCGGTAAAATCTATACGATTTTCGGGCAATCAGGCGCATATTGTCCCTGACGAGTGCGTTCTGTGCGGTCAATGCTTTGTCGTTTGTCCGCAGAACGCTAAGGAGATTGCAGATTCTACCGAAACTGTTAAGGTTCTTATTCAGAGCGGTGATCCGGTCATCGCAAGCGTTGCCCCGTCGTTTGTAGCAAATTATGACGGTATCGGTATCGGCGGAATTCGCAAGGCGCTTCAAAAATTAGGCTTTGCCGACGCCGAAGAAACGGCGATAGGTGCAACTTTGGTAAAAAAGGAATACGAGAGGATGCTCAGAGAGGAAAAAAGAGATATTCTTATTTCCTCTTGTTGTCATTCTGTTAATCTGATGATTATGAAGTATTATCCTACTCTTGTGCCTTACCTTGCAAATATTTTGTCACCGATGCAGGCTCATTGTATGGATATTAAAAAGAGAAATCCGAATGCAAAAACGGTATTCATCGGACCGTGCGTAGCTAAAAAGGACGAGGGCGACCACAGCAACGGTCTTGTTGACGCCGTTATGACCTTTGAGGAGCTTACGAGATGGCTCGATGATGAAAAGGTCGTTATCGAGAAAGAAAATGACTCTAATAACGAGAGCAGAGCGAGAATTTTCCCGACCTCAGGCGGCATAATCCGTTCAATGACGGAAAAACTGCCCGATTACAGCTATGTTGCGATTGACGGTCCCGATAATTGTATCGCGGCTCTTAACGATATAAGAGACGGAAACATTCATAATTGCTTTATAGAAATGTCGATGTGCCATTCAAGCTGTATAGGCGGTCCGGTTCTCGGGAAGTATCACCGTATGCCCGTTCGTGATTATGCAGCCGTTTCGGCTTATTCGGGCAAAGAGGACTTTAAGGTTGAGCCGCTTGCCGATAATCTTATGGCAAAGAGCTTCAATTTCAGTATGAAGTCAAAGCTTAATCCGTCCGAGACAGAGATAAGACAGACTCTTGCAAAAATGGGCAAGACCAAGCCGGAAGACGAGCTTAACTGCGGTTCCTGCGGATATAATACCTGCCGCGAAAAGGCAATCGCCATAATTGAGGGTAAGGCCGAAATATCAATGTGTCTGCCTTTCCTGATGGACAGAGCGGAGAATTTCTCCGATAACATTATCAACAATACGCCAAACGGAATCATAGTTCTCAACGAGGAGCTTGAAGTTCAGCAGATAAATAACGCGGCTTGCAAGATTATGAATATAAGAACTCCGTCGGATGTAATGGGAGAGCCTATCGTAAGGGTGCTTGATCCGTCGATCTTCCTTAAAGTTAAGCTCGAACATAAAAATATAAATGATGTCCGTACTTATCTTGCCGAATATGACAAATATGTTGAACAGACGGTTGTTTATGACAGCGACCATCTGATTATCTGCATAATGCGTGATGTTACGGATGAAGAAAAGCAGAAGCAGAAAAAGGAAAGTATTAGCCGCAGTACGGTGGAGATTGCCGACAAGGTGGTTGATCGCCAGATGAGAATCGTTCAGGATATCGCCTCGCTTTTGGGCGAGACGGCGGCGGAAACAAAGATTGCTTTAACTAAGCTCAAGGAGTCGATTTCCGATGAATAACCTTTGCGCCGAT
>JAQXHF010000009.1 GCA_029007095.1 Clostridia bacterium
CATACACAGCATGACAGTGAAAGTATTACCGCAAGCAAAACACAAAAAATTCTTTTCATTATTTACACCCACATTCTTTTAATTTAAGGCGATAAGTGCCGTATTTACATTTTTGCTCTGCGACGGTATGCCGCAGGCGAGGTTCCCGAGTACTCTTTAAAAATCCTGTTAAAATGGCTTAAGCTGTAATATCCGAGCCGAGCGGAGATTTCAAGCGTTGAGAGCTTGGTTCCGTCCAGCAAATCACAAGCGTATGCACATTTTAAATCTCGAAGATATGCCGCAACCGTCTTACCTGTGTAGCGCTTGAAATATTCGACCGTTACGGGGGGTGAGAATCCTGCCGTTTTGTAAACATCTGCCGCTGAACAGCACATCATTTCGGGCGAATGGAGCTTCTCAAGCAATTTTGCAAACCATTCAGGATAATTTAGCTTTGCAAGCTCGCCGGACAGCGACAATGCTACGACCGCATGAGATACTATCTCACACATAAGAGTATATCTTGAGTTCCCCGAGTCTTTTGAAATTAACCCTAAAAGCTGAGCTCTGGCTGTAAAATAATTCATTTCTTCATTAGTAAGCGATAGAGAGTGCTTTGGATTATTTTCAAGCTCGGCAACATCAATCTTCAAAGAATCGCAGATTTTATTAAAATATTCCGTTGTCACGCAGAAATTCATATGCGAGCAAGAGCATCCGTCAATCATTTTGAATCTGTGACAATCCTCCGGGCAAAGCAAAAAAAGCGCTCCTTTGTTTACTTCATTTACTTTACCGTTTAGCTCGTGCAACGCTTTACCGTCTGTTACTATAAATAATTCATAAAAATTGTGACAATGCAATGATGTGTTCTCTGTTCCCCACCAATGGAACGATATTCCGTTCTCAGCAAGGCTCTTATTATTGCGATAATCGACAATACAATCATATTTTTTTGTGTTTTCAGGAGAATTTATAGTGAAATTATCCACATTATGTCACCTTGAAAGAATTAAATTTCTTTATTATTAAAATATCATAAAAAGTATATCCAATCAATAGTTTCTTTCTAAATTAATATAAAATCCTAAAAAAATCACCTATCAATATTAAAAAACCGCAAGAAATATTTATTTGCGTATTTTATAATATAAGTATCAAGAAAGTTAAAAGAGGTGATAAATTGCCTGAGCTTATACATAAAGTATTAAAGGAAAAAGAGGGCAGCTATTATACGGTCGGATTTACCGTACCGGAAAATGTTGTCAAAATTACGGTTTCATACGATTATCACAGAGAAACCAAAGGATTTATGAGCGACCTGCACCCGACAAACACCATTGATATCGGTCTTGAAGACGCCGAGGGGCGCTTTCTCGGCTGGTCGGGAAGCGCTCACAAAAGCATTTATGTAGGTGAATTCGGTTCTACCCGCGGATATCTTTCTGAACCGATAATGCCCGGTGAATGGAAAATCATTGTCGGTGCATACCATGTTGCCGGCGACAGCGTTGATGTTAAATACAACATTGAGTTTGAGTATAAAAAAGAACTCCTTGTTTTTGGTGACTTACATGTTCATTCGGACGCTTCCGACGGTCAGTTTGACATCTACACTCTCGGCAAAATGGCTCGCGAACAAAATCTTGATTTTCTTGCCGTTGCAAATCACAACAACTTTGCCGAAAACTTTAATTTGCCTAAAATTGACGGTTTGACCTTTATCAAAGCTGTCGAATGGACTCATTACAAAGGACACATCAACTTTTTCGGCGCCGCCGCTCCTTTTGGCAATTCATTTATATCAAACAGCTTTGAGGAAACAGAAAAGCTCATTGATGACGCCAAAAGGCTCGGAGCTTTGATTTCTGTCAATCATCCTAAATGCCGTTTCTGCCCCTACACTTGGGATAATTACGACTGCTTCGATATGATGGAGATATGGAACGGGCCAATGCGTCCGTCCAATATAGACGCCATAAAGCTGTGGACTGATTTTCTCAAACAGGGTAAGCGTCTGCCTATCGTCGGCGGAAGCGATTACCACCGTCCCCATTCGCCGGCTAAGCTCGGTAATCCCGTGACCGCCGTCTACACGCAGTCACGAAAGGATGAAGATATTCTCACGGCGCTGAGAAACGGTCATTCATTTGTAACAAGCTCCGCTGACGGAGTAAGGCTTAAATTGAAATACGGCGAAGCGGTAATGGGTGACGAAACTGCTTTCAAACCCTGCGAAAAACTCGGTATAACCGCAGAAAATCTGAAAATGACTTCGCTGATTCTTGTAACCGATAAGTACGAAAAGAAGCTTTGCCGTCCGTCCAACGGAAAAATCGAAATTGCAGAACCCCTTTGCAGTGATATTGAATTCGCTTATATCAAAGCTGTAAAAGGCATTGGCAAAGCGTCTGTGATATGTGCAATTACAAATCCTATTTACTTCAAAAACAACAAGGAGGAATTAAATTGAGCACCCCCGACAAAGCAATCAAAAAAAGAACCTCGCCGTTCCGCTACGGAATAGGTATGTTCGGTACATCTATACCGATAAATATGTTCAAGTCATTCGCCGCCATATTCTATGTTGATATGCTTGGACTTGATATGAAGAAATACTCGCTGGTACTTCTCATCTACACCTTCGTTGACGCAATAGACAACCCCGTTTACGGCTTCCTTTCAGACAGGACTCGCACAAAATGGGGCAGGCGCAGACCTTGGCTTATAATCGGTACTCCCCTGCTGATTCTTTCTTTTATACTTTTCTTCAATGTACCTTCCTTTATCAGCAGTGAAAAAGGCTCGCTTTTCATATATATGCTGCTGATGTATATACTGACCGGTACTCTCGATTCGCTCATTAACGCGAACTACGGCGCGCTGTTCCCCGAACTTTTCCCCAAGGACGAAGAACGCGCCAAAACAAACGCAGTCCGTCAGGTTTGTCAGCTTCTTGCAATGGTTATAAGTATCGCCCTTACACCCGTTATAACAAAAGCTCTCGGCTATCAGCTTACCTCTGTAATCTACGGTTTGGTTGCTCTTGCCGTAATTCTCTACTGCACATTCGGCTGTAAGGAAAATCTCGAATATGAGGAAACCGAAAAGCCGAAACTTATAGGAAGTATCATCGCACTTGTAACAAATCCGAAATTCTGGATATTCGGACTTGCAGGAGCATTCTACTCCGCAGCCTTTGCTCTGATATCACAGGCTATACCTTTCTATGTAAAATATACGCTGAAACTTGACAGCAGTATGACAACCGTTATGCTCGGCGTTGTACTCTTTGTAGCAGTAATCGGCATAATCGTCTGGTCGGCAGTCATTAAAAAGGTTGAGGTTATCAAAGTCTGGCGAATCGGATTTATGATTATGGCTATCGGATTTATACCTCTGTATTTTGCAAAGAATCTCGGTACGGCAATAGCTATCGAGTGCATAATGGGATTCGGAATCGCAAGCTGTCTTATCACGATGGACTGCATCGGAGCTAAAATAGTTGACGATGACTATGAGCGTCACGGAGTTAGGCGTGAGGGTATTATCAACAGTCTCGTCGGAGTTATGAACAGACTTAACGGTCTTTTCACTTCTCTTGCGTTTTATGTTGCCTCCGAAGCTTTCGGTTTCGTAAGCGGCGACGAGCCGGGCGACAACCCCGGTATGGCGGCGAAAATGCTTCTTTGCGTTTTCCCATTCATTGCAATGGTACTCGCAAGCATTTTCTCGTGGTTCCTCAAATTTAAAAAGGTTGAAAATAATGAGCAGATATCTGATAATTAACGCGGACGACTTCGGATATAATCCCGAAGAGACAATGGCTATCGACGAGCTTTACTCCAAAGGTTTGATATCCTCGACCTCGCTTATATCCGTTGCTCCCGACGCAAAATCCGCGGCGGAAATCGCAGCAAACAAAAAAATCCCTGTCGGAATCCACCTTACGATAAACTCGGACAGCGAAGCCGACCGCTGGCAAAGTCTGAGCGGGGCGAAATCGCTGTCTGACGGCAAGGGACTGTATTCAAACCAAATAGGTCTTGCCTTGCATCTGAGGCGCAAAGATGTCGCAGCAGAGCTTGAAGCTCAATACGGTTTTGTTGAGAAATCGGGCTGTCAGATCGACCATGCCGACAATCATTGCGGAACAATGTACGGTATAAACGGCAGACGGTTTTACATAGACGCGTATGAATTCTGCCGCAAACATTCCCTGCCCTACCGATTTCCCAAATCTCCCGATTTTATAGAAAGACAGCTTGGGAGGAAAGTGCCGTCGCCTATTCTTGCTCTGCATAAGAAAATTGTAAACGAAGGTTTGAAGCGTAATATAGTTATGCTTGACGACCTTGTTGCTAATCCATGGAATATGCAAAGAATAGGAAAAATCGACGCTTTGCTCGACTATTATCTCAAAGCTGTTGAAAATTGCAAAGACGGTATAACAGAGATTTTTCTGCATCCCTCTTACCCTCTTGAAAATACCGAAAATCAGGGAGAGTGGACAAAGCGTATATATGAATTTGAAATCCTTAAAAGCGGAGCTTTGCTCGAAAAAGCCGAAAAGGAAAACATAAAAGTTATTTCGTGGGCGCAAATTAAAGAATACGCTTCAAAATAAATTACCGATAATAAACAAGGAGCTGTCAGATGGCAGCTTCTTGTTTTTGTTTATTTTATAAAACAAATGTGAATTGTTTGTTAAAAGAGAGAATATAATATTGACTAACAGTCATTTTGTGCTATAATAGCGTTTGAATTAAATGACTGTTAGTCATTATTTATCGAAAATAAAAAGAGGTGCTTCCGTGGATAAGATTATTAAAAACAAAAACGAAAAATATCAAAAGCTTATTTCTGCCGCCTATGAACTTTTTGAAAGCAAAGAAGCCGCAAAGGTTTCAATCGACGAAATAGTTAAAAAGGCCGGAGTTGCCAAAGGCACCTTTTATCTTTATTTCAAAGATAAATACGATTTGATTTCTAAAATAATTCTGAAAAAAGCGGCTGAATTCCTTAAAAATGAAGACGATAGCATCAGCGAAGCAGATATGAATTCCGGCAAGTTCGCATATGAGGTCATTACCCTGCTTGCAGATTTCCTCGAAAAGAACAAAACGCTTACAATGCTGATTGATAAAAATGTTCATGTTTGCGTAAATGCGGTCATCGAGAACCGTGACGGAAAAATAAAGCAAATGTATGATAAAATGCTTGAATATTTTGAGAATTTAGGTTTCTCCGAGGACGATGTAAAAATCAAACTGTATATATACATTGATATGATTGTGTCCTCTTGCTGCAATGCGATTCTCAGAGGCTATCCTTATACGCTTGACGAAATAAAGAGTAATCTGTACGAAATCGTCACAATGAGTATTCACAATATAACGGAGGAAGATGCTAAAATATGATTAACAAAATAGCTCAATGGGAGGCTCGACACCCGAAAACGGTAGTTCTTATCGCTCTTTTACTGATAATTCCGTCAGTTATCGGCTTTATCGGAACAAGAGTTAACTACGACATCCTCTCCTATCTGCCGGAGGATTTAGAGTCAATGCAGGGTGAAGAAGTCTTAGACAAAACATTTAACAATGCCGGTATGTCAATCGTAATCGTTGAAGATATGCCCGCGAAGTACACAGAAGCGCTGAAAGAAGAAATCTCCGAGATTGACGGAGTAAGCAGCGTAATGTGGACGGACGATATAATCGGCACTCAGACTCCGGTTTCCGCCCTGCCCGATGTGCTTAAAAATATTTTTTACAGCGCAGACGGCAACAAAACTATGATGCTGGTTAAATATACAAATTCCGGTTCCTCGGACGAAACGCTGAACGCCATCAAGCAAATCAAGAAGATTTCCAATGAAAAGACCTTTATAAGCGGTGTTTCTGCGATTACAGAGGATACTAAGGAGCTTGCCGACAGCCAGGCGCCGATTTATATTGCCGTTGCAATACTTATCGCGTTGGTTATAATGTCGGTACTTATGGAATCATGGATTCTGCCGCTTGTCATTCTGGCAGCTCTCGGAATAGCAATTATTTACAATATGGGCACAAATATATTTATGGGCTCGATTTCGTTTATAACTCAGGCAATCGCAGCTATTCTCCAACTCGGCGTTACTATGGACTATTCTATCTTCCTTATAGACCGCTATGAGGAGGAAAAGCTCAAATTCACCGACCGCTGTGACGCGATGGCGAGCGCGGTTACCAAATCCTTTACCGCTCTTATAGGCAGTTCCCTGACTACCCTGTTCGGATTCGTTGCGCTCTGCTTTATGCAGCTTAAACTCGGATTTGATATCGGCTTCGTTATGGCAAAGGGCGTTGTATTCGGAATACTGACAGTTATACTGATTTTGCCGGAAATCATACTTCTTTGCGAAAAGGCAATCAACAAATACCATCATAAGAACTTTATACCGAGATTCGGTAAGCTGAACGGTTTTGTATATAAGCACCGCCGAATTTTTGCAATTATGTTTGTTGTGCTTCTGATTCCGGCATACTTTGTTCAGAGTAAAGCCGATGTTTACTACAATCTCAGTCAGGCGCTACCAGATGATTTGGTATCCATTCAGGGACTTAATACGCTTAAAACCGACTTTAATATGGCTACCACTCAATTCGTCATAATCGACGACAGCGTACCGTCCGGCAAGCTCACGCAAATGGAGGACGAAATCAAAAACCTTGACGGAATATCCTCGGTAATCGCATACAATTCCATTATAGGTCCTGCGGTTCCCGACAGTATTATGCCGGAAGCGATACTGAAAATCTGTAAACAGGGCGGTAAGCAGATGATTATGGTTAATTCAACCTACAACGCCGCTACTGACGAATTGAACAGTCAGATAGACAAAATGGAGCAAATCGTAAAGAGCTATGACGAAAATGCTCTTATAACCGGTGAGGGAGCTTTGTCAAAGGATTTGGTTACAACGACCGACCGTGATTTCCTTGTAACAAGTATTCTTTCCGTCGCTGCAATTTTCATATTGATTGCGATATGCTTCAAATCACTATCCGTTCCGATACTGCTCGTCCTGTCAATCGAGCTTGCTATCTGGATAAATCTATCTATCTCAACCTTGATGGGAACAGAAATTTCGTTTGTTTCACCGACTATTATAAACTGCGTTCAGCTCGGTGCAACCGTTGACTATGCGATACTTCTGACAACGCGTTTCCGCGAGGAAATACAGCTCGGCAGAACGAAAAAAGAGGCGATCCTAAACGCCGCAGAGGCTTCGGAGCGCTCCATACTGCAAAGCGCTTCCGTATTCTTCGGCGCAACATTTGGAGTTTATCTGATTTGCGATATTTCGCTGATCAAGGGCATTTGTGCTTTGCTTGCAAGAGGTTCTATAATAAGCGCACTCGTGATAATTTTCTTCCTTACTCCTATCCTTTATGTTTGCGAGGGAGTAATAAATAAAACTTCATTAGGCTGGCGCAGAAATAAAAAACAAAACGCTGAAAATTCTGAAAGCGAGGTAAAAACCGATGCGTAACAATACAATGATAAAAACCGTAAGCATAGTTCTTTCTGCCGTGCTTGCCTGTACCGCACTAACCGGTTGCCGGGATAAAAACGATAAAGTCGAAACCGACAATTCGATTCTTGATGAGGAACTGAACGGCACAAAATATGTGCAGACTCAGTACACCGAAATAGCCGAAAAGGTCAAAAAAGATGAAACCGTATATGTCAACGCCTCTCCCGACGGAAAAATCTATAATGTCAGCGTTACAGACTGGCTTCATACCGACGAACCTCAGGTTAGGGTTGAAGATGTAAGCAACCTTAACAACATTCAAAATGTCAAAACACTTACAGAGCCGATAGTTGAAGATAACACTCTGCTTTGGGATATGGATACGACCGACCTTTATTACAGCGGCACTTCGGACAAAGAACCCCCGATAACCTTTACAATCAAATATTTCCTTGACGGAAAGGAAATTTCCGCCGACAAAATCGCCGGTCAAAAAGGTAAGGTTTCCATTCAGATAACCGTCAACAACTCCCTTAAAAAGAAAATTAAAATTTCCGGCAAAGAGTGCGAAATCACTTGTCCTATGCTCGTCGCAGGCGGAACGATTATGACCGAGGGCACATTCAGCAACATTGCCATAGACTACGGCAAAACTATAAGCGACGGCGACAAACAGATAGTATTTTTTGCGGGAGTCCCCGGCATTGACGAGAGTCTCGGTCTTTCGTCAATCAGTTCTGATTTAATCGACAAATCAATGTTCACAAGCACCTACACCATAACCGCCGAAACAAATAATTTTGAGCTTGGAAATATGATGTTTGCGGTAATTCCGCTGTCATCAGTCGGCTCTCTCGGTTCAGGCGGACTCACAAACAGCATCGACGGCGTAAAGAGCGTACTGACCGATGTTGAAAGTCTGCAAGCCGCAATGAACGGACTCAATCTCGATAAGATAACAAGTCTTTTATACGGCGACTCAAACAAGCTTGAAGAGATTATGGACGCTGTCGGCAAGGCGTCCGAGCTTTACAGCAAGAACGAAAAAACGCTCAAAGTTCTCGGAAAATATATGACAAAGGAAAATCTTGATAAGCTCGATAAGCTCGTCACAGACCTTGAAAAAACCGATATGGACTCGGTAGCAAAGACTCTAAGCGATCCTAAAATCAAACAACTTTTGAAGCTTCTGCCTAAGCTTTCAAGCGAGCTGTCGGAATTATCTCAGCTTTCTGACGACATAAATGCCGTAATGCCTATTTTTAACAGTCTGTCGGAAGATATGGAGGATCCCGAAATTCAGAAATCCATTCAAAATCTTCCGCAAACCGTAAACGAGCTTAACGACATCATTGCGGTTCTTAACAAGAATAAAGACTTGCTTGAAACCTTTGGTGATCTTGCAAGTTCAGACAGCGAAAAGCAAATCGAAACGATTATGAAAACCGCTGACAAGTATGCTAAGTTGGATTCTCTGTCGCCAGAACAGATAAGCGCGCTGATAGATAAAGCCGAAGAATGGGTAAAATACGGAAATTCATATGACATCTTCACCGAACGCACGGAAAAAACAAATTCAACCGTAATTTTCACATACAAAACCGACGCGATTTCAGCCGCAGAAGCGATATCTTCAAGTTCGGATGTTCAGGTACAAGAAACAGAATCAGACAATAAATTTGTCGCCTGGTTCAAAAATCTTTTTAAATAATAAACGCTAAAAAATGAGTTTGTGCGAATAAAAACACAAACTCATTTTTTGTCATAATTTTTATATCAGCCGTTTTCATCGAGCCATTTCATTGCGGTATATGCGTGAAGCGCAGCTCCTTTT
>JAQXHF010000010.1 GCA_029007095.1 Clostridia bacterium
ATTGCGATTGTGCGGTTGACAAGATTACCGAGAGTATTTGCAAGGTCGGAGTTAAAGCGGTCAATCATTGCTTCATAGGTGATTGAACCGTCGTTGGCGTGGGGCATCTCCGAAAGGAGATAATAGCGCACAGCGTCAACACCGAAAATATTTGTCAAATCGTCGGCATAAATTACATTGCCTCTTGACTTGCTCATCTTATCCTCGCCGAACAAAAGCCACGGATGACCGTAAACCTGTTTCGGCAACGGCTCGCCGAGAGCCATAAGCATAATGGGCCAGTAAATTGTATGGAAACGCACAATATCTTTACCGATAATATGAACATCGGCAGGCCAATATTTTTTGTAAGTGTCCGAACTGCCGTCGGGGTCATAACCGAGAGCGGTAATATAGTTTGAAAGTGCGTCAATCCATACATATATAACATGCTTATCGTCAAAGGTTACGGGAATTCCCCATTTAAAGGAGGTTCTCGATACGCACAAATCCTGAAGTCCCGGCTTAATAAAGTTATTGAGCATCTCTTTCTTACGGGCTTCGGGATAAATAAAGCTTTCGTTGCTCTCAATAAACTCTTCAAGCTGTTTTTGGTATTTTGAAAGGCGGAGGAAATATGCCTCCTCCTTTGCCTTTTTAACCTCTCTGCCGCAGTCGGGGCACTTGCCGTCCACTAACTGGCTTTCAGTCCAGAAGGACTCGCATGGAGTGCAGTAAAGCCCCTCGTATTCGCTCTTGTAAATATCCCCTTGGTCGTAGAGTTTTTTAAATATTTTCTGAACGGTTTTCTCGTGATAATCGTCGGTTGTGCGGATGAATTTGTCATAGGTTGTATTAAGCAAATCGCAGATACCCTTGATTTCGCCCGCCACTTTATCAACATATTCCTTGGGAGTTACCCCTGCTTCTTTTGCATACTCCTCAATTTTCTGACCGTGCTCGTCAGTTCCTGTCAGAAAGAAAACATCATAGCCCTGCATTCGCTTGTACCTCGCAATGGCATCGGTAAGCACAATTTCATAACTGTTTCCGATATGCGGCTTGCGTGATGTGTACGCAATGGCTGTTGTGATGTAAAACTTTGGCTTTTCACACATAGAAAACGCCCCTTTCTGAAAAACTTTGCGGCAAACCATAATTTTACCGCATATACATTGTATTATACTAAACATTGCCGATATTTTCAAGGAGTTTGTTACGATTATTTGTATCGTTACAATATAAATATGTATATAATGTAAGGAACGGATTTCAAAAAATTCAAAAAAACATAAAAAATTTAAAAAAATATGTTGACAACCGAAACTTAATGTGGTAAATTATATGAGCCGCTGAAAACAGCAGCAAAAATGTGGGAGCATAGCTCAGCTGGGAGAGCATCTGCCTTACAAGCAGAGGGTCACAGGTTCGAGCCCTGTTGTTCCCACCACTTGGCCCGGTAGTTCAGTTGGTTAGAACGCTAGCCTGTCACGCTAGAGGTCGACGGTTCGAGCCCGTTCCGGGTCGCCATTTTTTGCCTCTGTAGCTCAGTTGGTAGAGCAGAGGACTGAAAATCCTCGTGTCATTGGTTCGATTCCGATCGGAGGCACCATTTTTTATGCGGATGTAGCTCATCTGGTAGAGCGCCACCTTGCCAAGGTGGAGGTAGCGAGTTCGAGCCTCGTCATCCGCTCCAACAAAAAACACACTTTTGTCTACCGACAAAGGTGTGTTTTTTTTCAAATGAAGCTCGCTTTCAGCGCATAAAAATGAAGCAGGGCATCTCCCCCCCCCACTATGAAGTGCGCCTCGATGGTGCGCGAGTGCTTCATATCACGCAGCTACGCTTCATTAAAAACAAAATTTGCCGAGGAATTTTTATGAATCGCGTTCGATTATTCTCATCGGGAGCCTTACTGCTTTTTTCCGTGTACTGCCTTATATTTAATCCCGATTTACCGTTTTCCCTGCCCCAATGGATATATATTGTCGGAACGGTTTATTTTGCTGTTTTTCCGATCAAAGATATGTTTTCGTTCTCAACGAACAATACTTATAAAGGGCGGCAATTTCAAAAATATTATCAACCGGTAAGCAATCTTAATTCGGATGAATTTGCAGAGCTTGTAAAAAGAAGCAACAGATCCGCAGTATATTCTATGCTTTTCTGGCTCGCCTATATGAGCGTACCGTCGATTTTATATTTAACAAAAACAATCGGCAGAGAATGGATTTTCTTTTTCTTTGCCTTATCAAATTTTGCGATTTTTTATGCAGTATTCGGTTGGTGTCCTATCAACAAGCTGTTTTTTAAATCAAGCTGCTGCAACGAATGTCGCGTCTATAACTGGGACAGCTTTTTCCAATACAGCTTCCTTATCCTTATACCGAATGTCTACACCGTGATTCTGTTCACCTTAGGTTGTATGTCCCTAATTCGATGGGAAATCGCGGTACATCTCCACCCTGAGCGATTCTATAAAATGAGCAATAAATGTCTTTCCTGCGACAAGTGCGATATGGAAAGCTGTAAAAAGAATAAGAAAAAGTTTTTCAGTAAACAGTTAAAATCAAAGTAACATAAAACAGAGGACGGCAAGTTTTCACTTAAACCGTCCCCTGTTTTATTATTATGATTTATCATGCTCATTTGACCGTCAATGTCGCATAATATGTACCTGCCGCCCAGCAGGAGGTAGAATTTTTCAGATATACGGTCATCGTCACTTTGTGTGAGCCGGATTTTAAATCCACTGATTTCAAATCTATCTCAGCCGCATTTATCTGAGCGGATACCGAATTGTCGGTCAAAGCGTCAAGGTCGCTTTTAGGCCCTACTACCGTCACAGCCCACGGTGAAGACGAAGTCAGCGTAACGGAGTCGGCATCTTTAACTCCCGTAACCGTAACATTTTCTTGCTTCAAGGTCAGAACCTTTTGAGTTAAGTTTGCAACATTGACTCTGACGGTAAACTGAGTAGTTGAGTCAAGAATTTTTACATTTTCTATATTTGTGTCAAAAGTAAATTCATAATTATCAGTAGAAATATCGCTGAAATCTATCGTGCCGATCTCTATTGTTTCGGGCATATCCCCACCGTTCATCAGAACTGCCGCCTTAACCGACGACGGCGAACAGGTATAACCGATCGGATTATTCACATAGTCGGCAGGCGCATTCTTAAACGCAACGGAGGTTGGTAAATTTACTACCTTATAAACCGGAAGCGTTACAGGAATAGTATAATTCTCCTCACCGTTGATTTTAACATAGTTTGTGCCTGAGTCGTCTGCAAAAATATTTATCGGCGCGTCATAGGTAAGACTTTCATCAAGCGTTTTATCCACTTTAATATCGGCATAAACCGCCTTAATTGAGTCAATTTGAGTTTTCGCTCCCGAAAGAGTAACCGTTCTGTCGTTTAATATGATATCGTCCTTATTAAAAATACAATCGTCTGCTGTCAGATTTTCGAGGTCGGTATTTATTCGTGGAATTACCTCAAATTCTTTCTCCTCATATTTGTCAAAATAAACCTCTATATACTCCGACGACATACCGAGGATTTCAAAATCAGCGTCGGCTTCTTTGGGAGTAACCTTTAATTTTAAGGTGTGATTGCCCGCCGCATTGACATAAGCGGTCTGCGCTACAACCTCGAAATCGTTCGCAGTCAGCAAATTGCCGCCGACAACATACCTGTTACCCTTTACGCTTATATCGACGGTATATTCGGTTTGGCTGAAAACTTGAAGCCCCAACTTATCGGGAACGCTGTTTTCCATTTCAATTTTTACAGGAACATCTTTTATTTCATTCTCAACTATCGGTGCATATTCAAGCGCAACCACTATCCAAAAAATAATAGCTACAACTATCGAAAAGGCTATAAGAAATTTATTGTTTGAAAAAAGCCGCCTTAAACTGAACTTATGCTTTTTCATTTTTTCCTTATCTCCTTCCATTTGTTTATAACAGTATTTTTAAGCGAGATCTTATTCTTATCGCTGTCGTCGGGACTTATATAATCGAGCAATCTCTCTATCAGCACACCGTCCGAAACTCCTCTTTCAAGCTCGCCGCCGCAGGCAATAGATATTGCCCCCGTTTCTTCCGAAACAACAACGACCACCGCGTCGCTTTTTTCGGTAATTCCGAGGGAGGCTCTGTGCCTTGTTCCAAGGTCGCTGCTAAGACCGTTATTCTCGGTAAGCGGAAGTATGCAACCTGCCGCGCACACCCTGCCGTCCCTTATAACAACGCCGCCGTCATGCAGAGGCGAATTCGGATAGAAAAGGCTGCCGATAAGCTCTCGTGAAACCGACGCGTCAACTTTCGTTCCTGTGTTTATAACATCTCCGAGCATAGTGTCGCGCTCAAAGACTATAAGAGCGCCTATTTTCTTCTCGGACATAGAATTGCAAGCCTTACAAATTTCGAGAACCGCTTTTTTCTTCCTCTCATAAAGAGCGTCTCCCTGCTGAGCTCCGAAAATGTTTAAAAAAGTAAATCTGCTTCTGCCCATCGTTTCAAGCGCATGGCGTATTTCCGGTGCAAAAAGAATTATAAGCACGAGAATGAAATCACCGAGAAGCGTTTTAAACAAATAGGTGCTCGCCTGCATACCGAGAAGATTTATAACAAAATATACTACTCCGACAAGAACCAGACCTTTAAGTATCTGGATTCCGCGCGTCTCTTTAAGCATCTTGATAGCGCTGTAAACCAAAAAAGCAACGAGAGCTATATCAAGAGTATCGGTAATTATATTGTATGAAGAAAACAGCGCAACAAGTCTGTCCCATATAACCGAAATATTGTCGATTAAACCGCTCATAATTTTTCACTCTTTTCACAATTATATTTTAATCAATCAGGCAAACGCTGTGCGCCGCAATCCCCTCGCCTGCTCCGGAAAAACCGAGTCCCTCCTCGGTAGTCGCCTTAACGCTTACAGCTCCTACATCAATTCCGCAAGCAGAAGCAACATTTTCTCTCATTTTATTTATGTACGGCTTCATTTTCGGATTCTGTGCTATCAGAGTTGCGTCAATATTTATAATATTGTATCCGCTGTCCTTTATCCGCTGTGCAACCTGATTCAGAAGCAAAAGGCTGTCCGCGCCCTCATATTTAGCATCATTATCGGGGAACATTCCGCCGATATCACCCATAGCCGCCGCGCCGAGCAGAGCGTCGCTTATAGCATGGAGAAGCACATCTGCATCGGAATGACCGAGCAAGCCTTTTTCATACGGTATGTCTACTCCGCCGATAATCAGCTTCCTGTTTTCCGTCAATCTGTGAACATCATATCCGTGACCGATTCTCATATTTATATTATTCCTTTCCTGTCTGTGTTATCTATAAGGTCATTCGCCGGCACACGCCGAAACCGCACTCTTATATTCATCGTAGCTAAGAAATATATTCATAATTTCAAGAAGCGATTTTGTTGACATTCTCTCAGGTAATTCGAGATATTTGAGTAACTTTTTACGCTTATTGCTGCTGTCGGCAGAACCGCTCAGACCGTCCAAATATAAATCGGCAAGCGTTATTTCCCGCCTGTCTTTATTCTCGGTTTCATCGCAAGATACTCCGGCTTTTCTGAGAGCTTCAAGAATAAGCTTTGAAGGTACGCCCTCAACTCCGAGCTTGCCCTCTTTTGACGCCTCGGTTTTTCGCTTCTCCTTGCCGAGAACATCAGGGACATATGCGTTTGTTATATACTCATTCGGAACTATGGACGATATAAACGAGCGAATTTTAAATCCCGCCGAATCGCTGTCGGTAATTACAAGCAAGCCTTTCTCTTTTGCAAGCTTTCTGATGAGCTTCTGTTTTTCCTTATCCTTAAATATTCCGAAACCCTCTGTTTCTATTATAACCGCATCTATCAAAGAGGACAACTTGATTTTATCGTATTTTCCTTCAACTATAACAATTTTATCTGTTTTTATCATAAATTCACCTCTGATTTGCAGTTAGGGTTCTGTATAAATGTACCGTCCCAAAAGGAATATTGCTGTGGTTTTTGCATCAAGAGTGCTGCATGAAGATACTGCCCCGAACGAAAAATGTGCTGTGGGTATTTCTTATGCAAACTTTAAAAGTTTGAATAAAAATTGTTCTCAGTGCTTTTTGCAGTGAGGGTGCTGTATGAAGATACTGCCCCGAACGAAAAATGTGCTGTGGGCAATTTTAATCAAACTTTTTCGTTGTTCGAGACGAGAAGAAGTTTAGTTATCGTCTGTTCAAGAATAAGTCTGCCGTCTACGGTGGAACTTTTCAAAAGTCTGTCCGCATCGCTGAGTACATCTAAAAATAAGCGAAGCTGAGTTACGGAATATTTGGATGAAAGTCTTGCGGCATTTGTCAACCTGAACTCCTTGTTTCGGTAATTGAAATCCTTAGCGGCATCCTCGGCTCTCATTGAACCGGCAAGGTAAACCTTAGCTCGGTACATATCAATATAGGGAGTGATTATTGCTCCGAGAATATTGATAGGCTCTTCACGCATGGCAAAAAGAGAATCAAGCAAGGACATTGCACGGTCGCAATTCCCTGCGGTAAGCGCCTTTGCCAAATCGAAGGCTTTTGCCTGAACATTTCTGACAGCGACGGCGTCGATATCCTCCTTGGTTACTCTGCCCTCTTTTTTGTAAGAGAGGATTTTATCAAGCTCATTTTGCAGAGTCGTCATATCGTCGCCCACGAGTGAAACGAGATAATTCACCTCATTCTGCAAAAATTCACAGCCGTTTTGCTTCGCTTTTTTATCAATCAGCTTTGTTATCTGAGAAATAGTAGGATGCGAAAAATTCACGGTACAGCCATTCGCCGCGAACTGTGCAAGCATTTTTTTAGAACTATCGTTTTTGGTTTTTAAATCTATATTCAGAAGTGAAACAATAATTATTGTTGTAGGCGATATATCGGAAATAATCTGAGATATTTTTTTTGATGTTTCGGCGTTCAGATTGTCGATAGGTAAATCTTTTATAAGAATACAAACATATTCGCCCATCATCGGCAGTCCCTCTGTCGCATTGGCAATATCGTCTATATCAGAGTCTTTGCCGTCATATATATGAAGATTGAACGCTTTGAAATCGTCAGGAACGGTCTTTTTCACAATAAGGTCGGTATAATGCTTAACAAGGTATTTTTCATCACCGTAAAGCAAATAAAGATTGGCAAATTCGCCTGCTTTTATCTGCTTTTTAAGTTCCTGTTCGTTTACCTCCGGCATATTAATCCTCCCTTGTTATGATTTTAATATTTCCGTTTTTGATATTCACCGTAACAGAGTCAAAGCGGAATGCCTCGACTACCGTAGTGTTTACAAAAGCTTTGTCCTGAACAACAGACTGTGCTACTACCTGTGTTCCGCAGGCTATTACAAAAGAAAAACCGCTTTCATCAATGCTGTCGGGAACAATTTGCGCGCAAACGAGACAATCCGCTTCGCTGAATTCTTCGGGTAATTCAGCTCCGTAATCAGCATTTAAAATAAACAAAACTTTTTTATCTGTGAATTCGAGCATAGCAAGCGATAATTCATCGGTATCGTAGAAATAAACGGCAGAACCATTGTTAAGCCGATACTCGTAATTTCCGCTGTCCACTATTTTCGCTGAGCCTGTAACAGTTTTCAGAGACTCGGAACACTCTTTTGTAACAACAGTACCGAAGCTGTTATTTTTTAACAAAGAATAGGTTTCCGTGTTATCGCTCTGACTTTTGGGCAGTAAAAATATTTCTGAGTCTCCTCTGCCGGCATAGTCAAGACGGTCTGATATATTTACGGACGAATAGCTGTCAAGACCGCAGCCGATTAAAGCTTTAAATGATTTATCGTGAATTATAACGCTGTAACTGCTGCCTAAATTTATAATTTCCGCCTGCATAAGTCCGTCATAGTACACATATGAACCGGCTGAGAATGCGACAGCTATAATAAGAATACCGCAGCAAGCTGCTTTTACCGCTCGTCTGCCTTTGAAAGCGATTGCGGTAAATACAAGAAAGCACAATGATATAATTATGCCGTATTGCCAAAAATTATCAGCCGTGCTGACGGTTGTAATATCGGCCGAAGCTATCTTTTGTATTATAAATTCAATGGCTTTCACTGAAATTCCCGATATAAGAGCCGCAAAATCAGACAGAAATCCGACTCTGTAAAGCATTACGGACAATCCGCCGAAAAGCATACATATCGGTGCAAGGAACGATACCGCAAGATTGGTAATCACAGTCCATACAGAAAAATATTTCAGAAAAATTACCGTCACGGGAAAAGCTCCGAGCGTTGCAAATACGCTTACGGCAACCGTGCTTATAATTGATTTAACAGGTCTTAATATAAGTCTGTCGCTGAATTTTGACAATACACAGCGTTCAAACATCGGGCAGCACAGAACAATTCCCGCCGTTGCGGTAAAAGACAGCAGAAAGCCTAAATCCGCAACCGTGTACGGCTCGCTGATACAAAGCAAAAATGCCGCTAAGCCAAGCGAATTAAACGAATCCTGTCTTCGGCGAAGAAGATTGCCGGAGAGCATAATTATCATCATAATTCCTGCTCTGAAAACGGAAGCTCTCATTCCCGTAACCGCCATAAACAAAAGAGTAAATACGATACAGACCGCGGAATTCAACCGTTTTCTTATATTAAACTGTTTTAGTATTTCATAAAGTCCGAGAACCCATATGGACAAATGCAGTCCCGATACCGCAAAAAGCGGTGCTATACCGGCTTCTTTTATATTATTCTGTGTTTCCTGCGATAAAAGGTCGGTATCTCCGAAAAGCATACCGTTTATCAATGCGCCGTATTCATTTGGAAGTTTCTCATATATTCGGCGTTCCGAGATGTTTCTTATATCGGCAAAAAATTGCTTCGCAGGCTGTTTGGCAGCGTATTCGATTTTAACAGTCGATGAGTCAAATTCCTTTTCGCTGTCGGGATATGCGCCGAGCCTGACTCCCTTTGCCATATAATAAAGAGCCGCGCTGTCCGAATTCGCTCCTATTTTATAAAGCTTCACGGGCATAGTTATCCTATCCCCGATTTGAACGTCAAGCTCGTACGGCAAAGACAGCCTGACGCTGAAATCAACCTCGTCGCCGTCTGCTTCTTCGGCTTTTGCCATATAATATACACGCGAATTTTTCCTTTGCGCCGATTCGGTCACAACCGCCGAAACTTCAAGGCTTTTTCCGTCAAAAGCTTCCGCCGTATTACCGAATCCGCTGTCGCGCACAATGAATACAGAGCCGGATATAATTAACGCCGCAGAGAGAAAATACGGTAACATTTTATGCCTGAATTTTCTTACGCAAAGCGTTAAAACAAGCGAAACCAAGCCTGCCGCGACGGCAAACACCGCCGCATATTCGTTCAGGTAAACACAGGCTATCAGAACCGCAGCCGTTACAAATCCTAATACTGCAAACGGTCGGTATTCAAATTTCATTTAGTAAAAAGCGGAAGCTTCTGCAAAAAGATAATGTCATCTCTGTCCGCAGCGTCTCCCTCGGCAAGAATAGCCGCTTTTCCGACTATTTCGGAGTCGAATTTCTCAACAAGCTTTTCAACGGCGGCAAGTGACTCTCCCGTTGAAATTACATCGTCAATTATAAGAACTCTCTTACCTCTTATCTCCTCGCCGTCTGCACCGTCAAGGATAAGCGTCTGCTCGCCCTTTGTCGTGATTGAATTAACGGTTACGGTTACGGGGTTTTTCATATAAAGCTTCGCTTTTTTGCGAGCTACAAAGTATTTTTTGCCGCTCTGTCTTGACATTTCATAGGCAAGCGGTATGCTTTTGGTTTCCGGCGTAACTATATAATCGAATTCCGGTGCTTTTTTCAGAAGCTCCGTTGCTGCCGCTACGGTAAGCTCAACATCACCGAAAATTATAAACGCACCGATCGAGGTTGTTTCGTTTATCGGGCAAAGAGGAAGATCACGCTCAATGCCCGCGATATTTATTCTGTAAGAATCTGACATCTTTATCATCCTTTTATCAAATTATTATAATTAACATAGGAATCTCAGCCTGCCGGCCAACCGAACTGTCTGCCGCCCATTAAATGAAAATGAAGATGCTTAACAGACTGGCCTGCGATATCGCCGCAATTATTGACAATTCTGAATCCGTCTGTCAATCCCTCCTGCTCGGCGAGCTTTGCCGCAACCTCGAATATATGCGCTATAACCGCGCTGTTGCTTTCGTCTATTTCGGCGGCGGATTTAATATGCTCTTTGGGAACAATCAAAATGTGAGTCGGCGCCTGAGGTTCAATGTCACGAAACGCAAAGACCGTTTCGTCCTCATAAACCTTTGCCGACGGAATTTCACCGTTAATTATTTTGCAAAATAAGCAATCCATAAAGCTTCCTCCTTATTTTATTATAGAAGCAACTATATCGGCAACAGCCGAAACAGCTTCATCAACCTTTGTAATATCCTTTGCGCCCGCCATTGCAAAATCGGGCTTTCCGCCTCCGTTTCCTCCGGCTTTCTGTGCGGCGGCACGGACAATATCGCCGGCTTTAACGCCTTTTGCTATTGCTTCCTTACCGCAGGCGGCGGCAAAATTGGCAGAGCCTTTTTCCTTATTGACCGCGGCAATAACCGAAACGACATTTTCGCCTTTCGCTTTTGCCTTATCCGAGAGTTGTCTTAACTCATCAACGGAAACTTCACCGGCATTTACAGCTATTACAAGCAAACCGCCGACCTCGACAGCATTGTCAAAAAGACTGCCGGAACGAAGATTTGTAAGCTGAGCAGTAAGCGATTCAATTTCCTTTTCCTTTTCTTTAAGCTCTGCGGCAATGCTTACGGCGCGCTTCTCGACATCGGCCGTGTTCATAGCTTTAAGAGCATTGGCTGCACCGTTAAGTACAGAGTTAAGACCGTCTATATACCTGAGGACTCCGCCGCCGGTTACCGCTTCGATTCGTCTTACGCCTGCGGCGACCGAGGACTCGGAAACTATTTTGAAAAGTCCTATATTAGCAGTATTTCGAACATGAGTTCCTCCGCAAAGCTCGGTTGAAAACTCGCCTGCTTTTACAACTCTGACTATATCGCCGTATTTCTCACCGAAAAGAGCCATTGCGCCTGTTTTTTTAGCTTCCTCTATCGGCATTTCGGTTACGGTAACGCTCTGAGCTTTAAGGATATCGTTATTCACTTCATTTTCGACAGCGGCAAGCTCGTCGGGGGTAAGCGCAGAGAAATGAGAAAAATCAAATCTGACCGCATTATCATTCACAAGCTGTCCTGCCTGCTCGACATGAGAACCGAGAATTTTTCTCAGCGCCGCCTGCAAAAGATGCGCCGCAGTATGATTTCTCGCAATCGAATCTCTGCGCTCGGAATCTATTTCGGATTTAACCGGGTCTCCGAGTTTTGCTTCGGTTCCGTCAATTATTCTTCCGTAATGCAGGAATACTCCGTCATTTGTCTTGCCGGTGTTTTCGACATCAAATACGAAGCCGTCGCCTGAGATTTTTCCGATATCTCCGACCTGTCCGCCGCTCTCTGCATAGAACGGTGTTCTGTCGAGAACTATCGCCGCATAGTCGCCGTTTTCAAGGGATTCCACTCTCTCGCCATCAACGATAACGGCAATTATTTTGCCGTCTGCGCTGTCCGAATTATAACCGACAAAGTCAGTTTTGGCAATTCCTTTTGTTACAACGCCCGTGTCGTTCCATCCCTCGGCTCCTGCGCCCTTGTGAGCGTCTCTGGATCTCTTTTTCTGTTCAAGGACAAGAGCTTTGAACTTCTCCTCATCAACGGTCATTCCCTTTTCTTCAAGAAGCTCTTTTGTCAGGTCAATCGGGAAGCCGAAAGTATCCTGCAATTTGAATGCGTCGGACGCGTCAAGCTCCTTTGAATCGGAGTTTTCAATCATCTCATTGAGAACTTCAAGTCCGGAATCGAGAGTCTTATTAAAGCTCTCCTCCTCGGTTGCGATTACATTAACTATAAAATCGTGTTTTTCAACAAGATTGGGGTAGGCGTTTTTATTCTCACCGATAACCGTCTCGCAGACCTCGCTAAGAAACGGTCTGTCAATTCCGAGCAATCTACCGTGGCGTGCGGCTCTGCGAAGCAAACGGCGAAGCACATATCCCCTACCGCTGTTCGACGGCATAACTCCGTCGCCTATCATAAAGGTTGTGGAACGAATGTGGTCGGTGATAACACGCAAGGAAACATCTTTCTTCTCGTCCTCGTGATATTTGATACCCGCAATCTTCATAATATGCTTCATTATGTTCTGAACCGTGTCAACCTCAAACAGATTGTCAACGCCCTGAGAAATACAGGCAAGTCTTTCAAGTCCCATACCCGTATCAATATTCGGGTGGGCAAGAGGTGTGTAATTATTTTTTCCGTCATTCTCAAACTGAGTGAAAACAAGATTCCAGAATTCAAC
>JAQXHF010000011.1 GCA_029007095.1 Clostridia bacterium
AACTATTGACAAACAAAAAACTATCGTGTAGAATTACCAATAAATTCAATCAAACTCAATCGTCGGATACATAGAGTTAGCAAAGACTTATTACTGTGGTTAGCGTTGGCGGCAATCTCCGTACTACCGGCGTTTAAGCGGATATATCAGCGATACTGTTTGATTCAAGAAAGGTTGTTGAATTATGAAAAAAATCGTTTCAGTCATTCTTGCAGCGGTTCTCGCAGTTTCCTGCCTCACCGCTTGCGGAAGCAAGTCATCAGAATCAAAAACAAAGACAGGCGTAGAAGACGGAGTTCTTACCATTGCCATGGAGTGCGCTTATGCACCTTACAACTGGTCGCAGTCAACAGACGCTAACGGCGCCGTTCCCATCAAGGGCAGCAATGAATATGCGAACGGCTATGACGTTATGATGGCTAAGAAAATCTGCGAAGCTAACGGTTGGGAGCTTGAAGTTGTCCGTCTTGACTGGGATTCACTTGTTCCCGCTGTTCAGACAGGTCAGGTTGACGCAACTATCGCAGGTCAGTCGATGACCGAGGAGCGTATGCAGCAGGTTGACTTTGCAGGTCCCTATCTCTATGCTTCTATTGTTTGCTTGACAAAGAGCGACAGCAAATACGCTAACGCTACTTCTATAAACGATCTTGCAGGCGGTTCCTGCACATCTCAGATTGCTACCATTTGGTACGACACCTGCCTTCCGCAGATCAGCGGCGCCGACATCAAGCCGGCCAAGGATTCAGCTTCGACAATGCTTCTCTCTGTTGAGTCCGGAGATGTAGATTTCGTATGCACCGATGTGCCTACCGCTCAGGCTGCGGTAATCGCTTATCCCGACCTTAAAATCCTCGATTTTTCAGACAACGCTGAGGGTAACTTCCAGGTTGACGAGGGCGATATCAACATCGGTATTGCAGTACGCAAGGGCAACACCGAGCTTAAAGATAAGATAAACTCCGCTTTGGACGGAATGACAGCAGACGACTTTAACGCTGTTATGAACGAGGCTATCAAGATTCAGCCCGTATCCGCATAAGCTGATTAAGCAGTAAAGGATTTGTTTTATGGACATTTTCAGTAAACTCGGCAGCGACATCGTAAAACTTTGGAGCGACTACGGCTCACAGTATATGCACGGTGCTTTCAAAACAATAGAGCTTGCAGTTCTCGCAACTGCGGTCGGCTGCCTGATAGGTTTAATCTGCGGTATATTACAGACTATACCGTGTTCCAAAACCGATAATCCCATCAAACGCGTAATAGTCGGAATAATTCGCGTAATACTTCGCATATATGTTGAAGTTTTCCGCGGCACACCTATGATTTTGCAGGCTGTTTTTGTATATTTCGCTATCCCGTATTTCCTTGACGGCGCAAATCTCGAAGTTAATACCGCAGCTTTCCTTGTTGTTTCTATCAACACGGGCGCATATATGGCGGAAACCGTCAGAGGCGGTATAATTTCAATAGATGTCGGTCAGACCGAGGGTGCAAAAGCTATCGGTATGAATCACTTTAAAACGATGGTTCATGTCATTCTTCCTCAGACAATGCGTAATATTATGCCGCAGATAGGCAACAACTTAATTATCAATATCAAAGATACCTCGATTATGTTCATAATCGGATTTACAGAGCTTTTCGCCGTTCACAAGGCGGTTTCCGGCGCGACATATCTCTACTTCCCGTCCGCCGCAATCGAAATGGCTCTCTATCTTGTGATAACCGTTGTTTGCTCGCTTATCTTGCGCGCTATTGAGCGCAAAATGGACGGTCCTGAAAACTTTGATGTTGAAGCAACCGGCGCAAGAACAGACGCAGGCGGAATGCACATCTACCGCAAGTCAAGCAAAAGGGAGGTCAGATAATGTCAGAGCTTATTTTGGAGGTTCAGCATTTGTCAAAGACCTTCGGTAAAAACGAAGTTCTCAAAGACATTGACTTCTCCGTCAGAAAAGGTGATGTAACAAGCATTATCGGCGCTTCCGGTTCGGGTAAATCTACCCTGCTGAGATGCATAAATATGCTTGAAATTCCTACATCGGGTACTATCCTCTACCACGGCGAGGATATAAACAAGATGAAGGGCGGTGCTCCTGCCTACCGTACTCATGTCGGTATGGTTTTCCAGTCCTTTAATCTTTTCAACAATATGACGGTGCTGAAAAACTGCATGATAGGTCAGCAGTCCGTACTCAAAAAATCAAAGGCAGAGGCAAAGGAACTCGCTTTGTTTTACCTTGAAAAAGTCGGTATGGCTCCGTATGTCAATGCAAAGCCCAAGCAGCTCTCCGGCGGCCAGAAGCAACGCGCCGCGATAGCAAGAGCGCTCGCTATGAAACCTGATATTCTCCTCTTTGACGAGCCTACATCGGCTCTTGATCCCGAAATGGTCGGCGAAGTTTTATCGGTTATGCGCGACTTGGCAAACACAGGTATGACAATGCTTGTTGTAACTCATGAGATGGCTTTTGCAAAAGATGTCAGCAATCATGTTGTTTATATGAACAACGGCGTTATCTGCGAAGAAGGCTCACCTCAGGAGATATTTGAAAATCCGCAAAAGCAGGAAACAATCGACTTCCTGACAAGATTCCGTAAATAAAAATAATCCAAAAAATGGAGCTGTAAAAAAAACGAAAGTTTTTTTACAGCTCCATTTTTAGGGGATAGGAAAAAAAGATGAAGAACGGACAAACTGAGCAAAATTAAGGCTTTTGCCTTGATTTTGTCTGCCCGACGGCGTACAAAGGTACGCCGAGTGGCGAAGTTTGTTCGTAGTATAAAACATAAAAACATTTACATTTTACACTTTAAAGTAATTTTATGGGGTTCTTATGGTTTTCAATACCGAAGAATCCCATTGTATTATACGGTTTTATACGGTCTTCGCTTTTTTTACATCCCCATATTTATATGTCTAATGTCAGAAATGATTATTCAAAATCAATGTGTTGGTCTGACGCAGACTGCATAAACTGCGGATATTTTGCATTTGAATGTACTGTCGGCTGTCCGTCATAATCAACAAGCCAGAAGAGAAAATCGCAATAATCCGTACCATAATTACACGATACATGAGGAGCGCCCTTGACGAACCATGTGTATTCCGGGAAAAGACAGGTTGAAGCGTCGATTTCTCTCGACGGAGAAAGATACTCAGGATTTGAACATACATAATCATCACCGAGCGTCTCACCGATAGGTGCAACAACCGCTCCGCCGCTTACGAGCTGCGTTTCAAGCGTTCCGTCGCCGTTTTGAGAAGATCTGTCATAAACGGGAATGACCTGTCTTCCGTAGTTAGCAACAACGCAAATCTCCATTCCGTCTGCTACCGCTGTTCTAAGCAAATCGTCGCGCTTCGCCATCATCGCTTGAAGCTCGTCGGCTATGCCGATAATTCCGGCATATTCGGCTTCCTTGCCGCTGAACATAAATTCCTTACAGGCTTCGTAATCCTCCGGCAAAACGAGCGCCCAAAGAGACGGCATATTTCCGAAAACATCTCTCAGCACTTTATCATAAATTATATCCTTATTATTGTTTATGAAACCGTTTAAAAGACCGGCAACGGAATCCCATATTCCTACAACATCGAGTAGTTTTAAAACAGGAGTAAGAATTTTATTTTCGCCAAGGTATGTATAAGCAAAATTTCTAAGCTCCGTACCGCCCACTCTCACCTTGCCTTGAAGCAAGTCTGAGGTGACATATGTGCCGCAAAATGTGGACGACAGGAATACGCATTTGTTCACGCGCTCATAGGAATATTTGCTCAGATATGCAACGGTCATAACTCCGCCCATACTTGCACACACGATATTTACCTTATCGCTTCCCGTTTCGCGGCAGGCGCGCTCGACATAATCGTTTATCATATCGGCAACATCAAGAGGATTCAAGCGCCAGTCATAATTAAGATAATAGACATATTTTCCGCCGTAATTCTCCGTCGCCGTGCGAATGATACCCAATTCATTATTTGACTTGCCATAGTCAAAATCAGTATAATTATCCATTGACAGCGGATACTCTTTCATACCTGTGTTGTAAACCGGTTGACCGTTATAGTCAAAGGAATAATACTCAAATATATTTCTTACATAGTCAAGAACCGTACCGAGCGCGGAATCCATACTGCACTCTGCAAGTCCTTTAAATGTCGCCTTTGCCAAGGTTCCCAAAACTCCGCCGACAGTAATCTCCCCCATCGCCGGCCGTTCATTCTCCGTGCCTACATCAACATAAACGCCCTGCAAATCCATTCCTCTTATCATAATAAAAGGATAGGTCTGATCGGATTCATCGTAAAATTCGGTCGAGGAGCCTGACGCAAACGCGCAAACACAGCAAGACAGCGAAAGTATTACTGCAAGCAAAATGCTTATAATTTTTTTCATTTCAATACCTGCTTTCTTTTAATTTAAGGCAATTACGCCATAATTACATCTTAGGTCTGCGGCGATATGCCGCCGGAGAAAAGCCTGAATATTCCTTGAAAATACGATTAAAGTGGCTCAGGCTGTAATATCCGAGCCGAGCGGAAATTTCAAGCGTTGTAAGCTGAGTCCCGTCCAACAAATCACAGGCATAGGCGCACTTCATATCACGAAGATAAGCCGCAACCGTCTTGCCGGTATAGCGTTTGAAATATTCAACCATTACCGGAGGAGAAAATCCTGCCATTTTATACACATCTTCCGCAGAGCAGGAAATCATTTCGGGAGAATGAAGCTTCTCCAACAATCCGGCAAACCATTCGGGGTAATTCAGCTTTGCAAGCTCGTCTGAAAGCGACAATGCCGCAACAGCGTGAGATATCATCTCACACATAAGCGTGTATTTTGAATTTACGGAATCTTTTGAAATAAAATTAAGAAGCTGCGCCTTTGAGGTAAAAAATTTCAGATCATCATTTGTCAGAAGCATAGAAAGTTTCCGACTGCTTTTGAGCTTGTCAACATCAACTTTAAGCGAATCGCAAATTTTTTCTAAACATTCCGCAGTTATACAAAAATTCATATGAGAACAGAAGCAATCGTCAATCATTTTGAATCGGTGACAATCCTCCGGCCGAATCATAAAAAGCTCGCCCTTGCTGACTTCGCAGGATTTTCCGTTAAGCTCGTGTATTGCTTTACCGTCCGTTACTATAAAAAATTCATAAAAATTGTGGCAATGCAGAGAGGTATCCTCAGCACCCCACCAATGGAACGAAACTCCGTTCTCTAAAAGGCACTTATTATTATGATAATCGACAATACAGTCATATCTTTTTGCATTTTCAGGAAAATTTATAGTTAAATTATCCACAATATTTCACCTTAATGAAATAGTTTTTTTCTCTAATAAAATATCACAAAAAGTATATTCAATCAATAGTTTTTCTTAAAAAATATAAAAATCCTAAAAAAATCACCTATCAATATTAAAAAACCGCAAGAAATATTTATTTGC
>JAQXHF010000012.1 GCA_029007095.1 Clostridia bacterium
CTTGCTTTTTCCTTGCTTCTTGTGTTACAATGTTCATGAGAAGTATCTTCTTTCTTGGTTAATGTTTTGTGGTTATCTCATTATACCATATTTTGAAGTTACTTCTCTTCTTTTTTGGTTCACATCATTTTAACACATACATTTAATACTGCAAAAGTTTTACTAAAGTTTTACAATATTAAAAGCAATAACCGCCAATTCTGCTTGGCGGTTATTATACGCTGTTTGCTTTATCTCTCGTCCAATTTTATTGTTTCTGCCATTGAAATTTTCCTGATTTTTGCCGCGACAGGCAAAAACGATATGAACGCGGCGACGCATACTACAAAAGCCGTCGCAAAATAGCTCCACCAAAGTATGTTTTCGGAATAAGTAACATTGTCAACAGAAATCATACCGAGCAACGCTCTGTGAAGAAATACTCCGCCGACAAGGCCCGCAACAAGTCCGATAACACACGAGAAAATGCTCTCTCTGCTTATATAGAATACCGTTTCGTTATCGCTGAATCCGAGAACCTTTATGTTTGCTATCTCGCGCTCTCGCTCGCCTATATTTATTCCCGTTATCGTGTAAATTACAACCGTGCAAAGCACCGCCGCAAAAAAGATAAACAGAGCGGCAACCGAAATCAGCTTGTCAACGGAATTACCGACCGATTCGGCAAGCGCAGACGAGGTCACGGCAGAAGAAACATTTTCATTTTTAAGGAAATCGGACGCGAAATTAGTTATATCCTTAACAGACAAATAATCCTTGACGATACAGAATCCGTATTCGTATTCAGGCTCCGTGCCGAAAATACTTTCATATACGCCCGGTCCGCAATAAGCATAATTTCCCGAATAATTCTTTACAATTCCCGTAACATCGGCTTTGAATTCCGCTCCGCTCACATCGGTAAGCAAGATAGTGTATCCCGGTTTAACGCCTATGTCGTCCGCAAGCTTTTCGGAAAGTATCAACCCCTCGGAAGGATCGGCGGAACCTTCGACAGCTTTGAGCTTTATATAGTCGGAAAAATTCTCCGTGCTTTGCGGAACTATTATCTGCGCTCCTGATTTTTTATTTGAAGTTTCGGAGCGTGACAGCTCGGCGGTTTTTTTAGCCGCGAGCATAACAGACTGAGTTCTGTTATCGGCTCTGAGCTCGTCAAGTATTTCGGAGTCGTCATTCTCCTGTCCGCTTTCAAAGGTGAGCTGAACATCATATCTGAAAATTCCCTTGTCGCCGTATTGAAGCTTCGTTATCTGTGACGAGGAATTCGCAAGTCCGAATGCAGACAGTATCAGCGCCGTACAACAGGCTATTCCGACAACTCCGACCGCAACCCTCTTTTTACCTCTGCCGATAGCTCTCGTTGCAAGAACCATTCCGTAGCTCATATTATTCCAAAGAGCGGGTATCCTTTCAAGAATGCTTCGCTTTGTGTAGGTAACCGACTTCGGGCGCATAAGCTCCGACGGCTTATGCAAAACCTCCCTGAGTCCTGCGGCAACTGCCGCTATCGGAACGCAGGCCGACGAAATCATCAGCGCTTCTTCAACATAAAATTTATTATAAATTATTCCGACAGACGGGAATTTGAAAGTTATGCTGAAAAGCAGATAAATTATCTGCGGATAAACGCAGGTGCCGAAAAGCAATCCTATCGCCGAACCCGATATCCACGCCAAAAGAGCATAAATAACATATTTCATAGTTATTGACGCTCCGGAGTATCCGAGAGCTTTATAAAGACCTATCTGGCTCCTGTCATCGTCGACATTTCTGGTCATTATCACAAAGCAGGCAAGCATTGCCGTAAGTATAAACACATACGGGAAAATCTGAGCCATATATCTTCCGTTTTCGACTCCGCTCTTGAAGCTCGAATGTCCGGGGAAATCAGACTGCGGTGTTGCGCTCCACGAGATAGAGTCGATATTTTTCATAGTGTTTTTAAGCTTTTTGAGGTCGCCGTTTAAATTTTTAAGCTGCGAATTTATTTCCTCTTCAAGAGCCTTATAATCGCTGTCGGCCGTTTTGTACTTTGCCTTTGCGATTTTGAGCGAATACTCCTCGTTCTGTATCTCGGAACTGCTGTCCGCGACAATCAGAGAATAATCAATCTGAGCTTCTGTAACGCTTATGTTTAATGAGTCAAGCTTTGATTTAAGTTGCGTAATTTTCTTTGAAAGAGCAGTAATATCCGCCTTGCCCGATGTAAGCTGTTCCATTGAGCTTACATATTTATTCAGGGTAGCCGTATCGGCGTCATAATCTTTTTTTGCCGAATCGTAATTTGCTTTCGCATTATCATAGGCTGTCTGAGCCGTATTTTTCTGCATTTTTGCGGAATTCAGCTTTGAATTCACCGTATTCAGCTCGTTCTGAGCCTGTGAAGCCGAGTTCTTCGCATTATTTATCGCAGTTGTATTTGAGTTTATTTTTGAATTTATATCATTCAGCTTACTCTGAGCCGAGGAAAGCTCGCTTTTCTTTGAGCTAAGCTCCGCTTTGTAATTGGCGAGTTGAATCCGCTCTCCTACGCTTATAGTTCCTGCGCTTTCCTTTTCTTCAAGAGTCTTAATTTTGCTGTTGAGCGAATTTATACTGCTTTCGATATTCTTAATATTCGACTCCGCCGAGGACTTTTCGATTTTAAGAGTTTCGTTTTCACTCTGCAACCTTGTAACAGTGCCGTTACTGTCTGAAATTTTCTTTTGAAGCTCAGAAGCGCGCGTAGAATAAGCATTATACAGTTCCTTGGCTTCGTCAAGAGCCGATTTAGCTTCATCCTGCTTAGCTTTCAGCTCCGACAGTTTTGCCGACGCGGAAGTATGCTTCTTACTAAGCTCGTCATACAGCGATTTAAGCTCGCTGTATCCTTTGATTTCAGAGCTCATATTGTCATGCTTTTTAACGGCTTCATCGTATTCTGCGGTTGTTTTGTTGAGCTGTTCGTTCAGAGAATTCAGCTTAGCTTTCGCCGCCGAAGTCTCTTTTGTCTGAGTTTCTTTGAGCTTTTCTATTATTGCGTCGCTGTTTTCCACATCCGATTCAAGCTTTTCAAACTCCGCTTTTTTAGCCGCAAGTCTTTTTTCTCCGTCCGCAGTATAGCTTGTAATTTCATTCTGCTTTGAAGTGATTTTAGCGTTATACTCCGTCTTGATTTCAGACAGGCGCGAATCAATAATTCCGATCGACATAGCTCTGATTTCATCGGAAACACTTTCTGCTTTATCCGTGTAATCATCGGTAAATTTATCGTAGCTGTCATCAAGCTTTACAAAAAGCTCGTTTGCTTCATCATCGCTGAAATTCTCCTCGCTGACATAGACAAACATACCGACAATTCCCGAACCGATATCAGTCTGACCTCTGTCCGACGATATATACATAGGCGAACTGACAGTACCTACAACGGTAAATTCCGTGTTTTTAATAACAGAATCTACGGTTTCTCCGTCGCCGGTAAAAATTATACTGCGGCCTAAACCGAGAGATTCATATTTTTCTGCCGCGTCGGAATCGACAAGACACTCGCCGGAATTCTCCGGATATCTTCCGGATTCCAGCATCAAGCGGTTAAAATAGCCGTCCGAGCCTTTTCCGCTATCTGCAAAAGCTTTCGCGTCATCAAGATTGACGGAGCTTACGCGGCAGACAAGATCTGTGCCGTCCGAATAAAGCAGCAGCTTCTCGCCGGAGGTTATAAAAACATCACTGTAATACGAAGCCGATACCGTGCTGACGCCGTCAATTTCTTTAATTTTATCAATATCCGACTGCGTGAAAGCAATCTGAGAGGTAACTCTGATATCCGCAAGATTATTTGTATCAAAATATTCGTTTGCGCTGTACCTCATTTCAGGGAAGGACGACTTGATTCCGGTAAAAAAGCTGACTCCGAGAGATATGATAATTATCGCGGAAATAAATCTCAGCTTGTTTGCCGAAATACTGCGAAGCGCGTCCTTGAAAAGGGTTTTAGTCATCACCATTCAATCCTTTCGACAGGCATCGGCGTTTCGTTAATTTCTATTTTACTGATTTTTCCGTTTCTCATCGTAACAACTCTGTCCGCCATAGGCGAAATCGCGTGATTATGTGTAATAATCACAACTGTCATTTTCATCATTTCTCCCGCTTTTTTTATAAGCTTTAAAATCTGAATTCCCGTTTCATAATCGAGCGCGCCTGTCGGTTCGTCACAGAGAAGCAATTTTGGCTTTTTAACGAGCGCTCTTGCTATGGCAACTCTCTGCTGTTCGCCGCCCGAAAGCTGAGCGGGAAAAAGATTCGCTCTTGTTTCAAGACCGACAAGCCTCATAAGAGCTATACAGTCAACCGACCTGCGGCTGAGATTGGCGGCAAGCTCCAAATTTTCAAGCGCGGTAAGATTGGGAACAAGGTTGTATGACTGGAAAATAAATCCGATATCATTGCGTCGGTAAAGCATAAGCATACGCTTGTTGAAATCCGTTATAACCTTATCGTCAACAATAATACTTCCCGAATTACATTCGTCCATACCGCCAAGCACATTCAGCAAAGTGGTTTTACCCGCTCCGCTCGGACCGACTACAACGCATATTTCGCCCTGCTCTATGCCGAAGCTGACATTATTCAGAGCGTTTATCTCAACATCGGAAATTTTATATTTTTTGCACACATCAACAAGTTCAATATAACTCATAAACAACCGCTTCTCCCAATTTACTCTTTTCCTTGATTTATTTGTATAAAAACCTATTTTAATTATATATTATAAAAGAATGATTTTCAAGACGGGAAAATATAATTTTTCATATTGCGATTGAATTTAACTTAAAAACAGGCTATAATATACTAACAAAATAGCTAAACAAGGAGATCACCATGTCTTGCTTTTCAAAAGCTGTAAAAGGACTTAACGAATATAAAACGCTTTACTCTGATATAAAAAACAGACGGCTGCCGGCAGGCGCTCTCGGACTTGCTCAGATACACAAGGCTCATATCATCAGCGCGCTGTGTGAGGATTTCAAACCGCACACAGCTATAATAATAACGCCTGACGAGCCGCAGGCAATCAAGTTTTGCCGAGATCTCGAAGCATTCGGCTGTAACGCTCTGTTTTATCCCGCGGGCGACATTTCCCTGCGCCCTGACGAGGTGAAATCTCACGATTATGAGCATCGCCGCCTTAGCGTTCTCGGTAAACTGCTCGACGGAGAGCTGCAAGCAGTTGTCTGCTCAGCCGAGGCTGCCATGCAATTAACTTTACCGCCTGAGGAGCTTATGTCAAAGCGAATCACGCTCCGAGTTGACGGCGAAGCGGACATCAAAGAGCTTACCGAAACTCTGATAAACGCCGGATACTCCTCTGCCTCTCAGGTTGACGGTCCGGGACAATTCTCTGTCAGAGGAGGAATCCTCGATGTTTTCTCTCCCGACTGTGAAAATCCGTATCGAATCGAATTCTGGGACAATTCCATCGACTGTCTTTCAACCTTTGATCCGAATACGCAGAGAAGAATTGACTCTACCAAAGAAATTACGATAACGCCTGCCGCCGAAATCTGCTGTTCTCCGGACAAACTTGCCGCGCTTATAGAGGATTTCGCTTCCAAGATAAAAGGCAAAGGCTCGGTAAAAATAAAATCCTCCCTCGAAGCGGACGCAGAAAAGCTCCGCGGAGGAATTTCGCTCGCCAATATTGAAAGATACTTGCAGCTTATCTATCCTTGCAGCGCGACAATTTTTGACTACGCGGACAGTCCCCTGCTTTTTGTAAGCGAAAGCTTCTCGGTCAAGGAAAAAGCAACCGCATTTCTTGATTTACATATGGAGGATATCAAAGCTTATATCGAAGAAGGTACAATCTGCAAAGGCTTAAACCGTCACATAATCACATTCACGGAATTACAGCAGATTTATAAGGACTTAGGCGTAATTTACCTTGACAATATTGCAAGAGGAAGCTTCGATACGCCGGTCAAGGATTTGATTACTTTTAACGCAAGACAGCTTTCGGCATGGAACGGTTCTTTCTCCGTGCTGCTTGACGACATACACCCGATTTACAATCAAAAAGGTAGGTCTGTTTGTATCGCCGCGGGAACTCAGCGGTCTGCAAATTCACTTGCCGACGATCTCTCGAAGGAGGGTTATTCCGCGTCATATATGCCGCACGCTCCCGAAGAAGCGGCTCCGGGCAGGATTATTGTTTTTCCGGGCGGTTTTTCCTCCGGATTTGAATATCCCGACTGCAAGCTTACCGTCATAACCTACGGAAGCCGTACGGCGCTCCCGGTAAAAAAATCTGCTAAAAAAGTGGATAAGGCCGCCGTATTCAATTCTCTTGAAGATTTACACAAGGGCGACTACATAGTTCATTCCGCGCACGGAATCGGTATATTCGACGGAATCACAAGCCTTGAAGCCGACGGAAACATCAAGGATTACATCAAAATAAAATATGACAAGGCCGATGTGCTGTATGTACCCGTTACTCAGCTTGACCAGGTATCACGGTATATCGGCGCAAGAAGCGAAAACGGCACAGTCAAGCTCAACCGCTTAGGCGGTAAGGAGTGGCAAAAGACAAAGACGAGAGTACGCTCCGCCGTCAAAGATATCGCCCACGAGCTTATAGAACTTTATGCAAAAAGAACTCACACAAAAGGCTTCGCTTTCTCGCCCGACATAGATATGCAGAACGATTTTGAGCGCAGATTTGAATTTGACGAAACCGACGACCAGCTCCGATGCATAAACGAAATAAAGAACGATATGGAAAAGCCGTATCCCATGGACAGACTGCTCTGCGGCGATGTCGGCTTTGGCAAGACAGAGGTGGCTCTCAGAGCCGCTTTCAAATGCGTTGCCGACGGCAAGCAATGCGCTATTCTTGTCCCGACAACAATTCTCGCTTTACAGCATTATCAAACCATTTGCAAACGCTTTGAAGGATTCCCCATAGAAGCGCAGATGATTTCCCGTTTTGTCTCCGCAGGCGAACAGAAAGAAATCAAGCAACGGTTGAAACGCGGCTATGTTGATATTATTGTCGGCACACACCGCCTTATTTCAAAGGATATAGAATTCCACGACCTCGGACTGATAATAGTTGACGAAGAACAGCGTTTCGGAGTTGCTCAGAAAGAAAAGCTCAAAGAAAAATATCCTACGGTAGATGTGCTGACGCTGAGCGCAACTCCTATTCCGAGAACTTTAAATATGGCAATGAGCGGAATACGCGATATGTCGATATTGGAGGAAGCACCGCATGACAGACACCCCGTTCAGACATATGTTATCGAATATGATTTCGGTATTCTGATGCAGGCAATATCCTCGGAGCTTCGCCGCGGAGGTCAGGTCTACTATCTGCACAACAGGACAGAAACCATTGAGCGCAAAGCCGCAAAGATAAAGGAATTTTTCCCCGACGCTTCTGTTGCCGTCGCTCACGGTCAGATGGACGAGAACACTCTAAGTGAAATATGGCGCAGACTTATAGAGGGTGAAATCGACATACTCGTATGCACCACAATAATCGAAACGGGCGTAGATGTTCCGAATGTAAACACGCTTATTATCGAGGACGCCGATAAAATGGGGCTTGCTCAGCTTCATCAAATTCGAGGCAGAGTCGGCCGTTCAACAAGGCGAGCAAGCGCTTATCTCACATTTACAAGAGGTAAGGAGCTAACCGAAGTCGCCGCCAAAAGGCTGACGGCTATAAGGGAATATACCGAATTCGGTTCAGGATTTCAAATCGCCATGCGAGATCTTGAAATACGCGGTGCGGGAAACATTCTCGGCTCGCAGCAGCACGGTCATATGGAGGCTGTCGGATACGATATGTATCTTAAAATGCTCGATCAGGCAGTCAGCGAGGAAAAAGGCGAAACTTCTGCCGCACCGGAACGCGAATGTCTTATTGATTTACCGATAGACGCTCATATTCCGGACGGATATATAACCGACACGGCGCAAAAGCTGTCAATGTACCGCAGAATAGCCGATATAAGAAATCAGTCCGACGCAGACGATGTTTTTGACGAATTGATAGACCGCTACGGCGAACCGCCCGAAAGCGTTCAGGGACTTATTACGGTTTCACTTCTTCGCAATACGGCAATGGAACAGGGCGTTTACGAAATAGGCAAAAGCGGCACCGGTGTAAAGCTGTTTATCGACGGACTTGATATGAATAAAATTTCAATGCTCGCAAAATATTTGCCCGGTAAAATTACCGTCTCTGCGGCAGGCAAGCCGCATATCGCCATAAAAATAAATCCCGGCGAAAATCAGCTTGCCGTTATACGCAAAGCTCTTGAAATTATGGCTTTGGCAGATCATAAGCCAAAGCAGTAAAAATATGGGGATGTAAAAAAAGCGAAGACCGTATAAAACCGTATAATACAATAATGGGGTTCTTCGCTATTGAAAACTGTAAGAACCCCATAAAATTACTTTAAAGTGTAAAATGTAAATATTTTTATGTTTTATACTACGAACAAACTTCGCCACTCGGCGTACCTTTGTACGCCGTCGGGCAGACAAAATCAAGACGAAAATCTTGATTTTGCTCAGTTTGTCCGTTCTTCATCTTTTTTTCCTATCCCATTAAAAGTTAAACGGAGCTGTAAAAAACGAAAACTCTCGTTTTTTACAGCTCCAATTTTTTGTATCAATCAGAAAAGCTGAGATTTGATAAAAGCTACGATCTGATTCATAATCATTTCAAATACGGGAAGAACTGCCGAAACGAGCTGTGTGAGAATCTGCTCAAATACACTCGGCTCGGGAACTCCTGTGCCCTTCTGAACAGTAATATCCTTTTTGATTGCAAAGGAATCAATGTTCTCGGTATCGCCTGTTTCAACATCAACAGAGTAAGCGTCGAAATAAAGCGTATCGCCGTCGATAACAACACCTGTAAATACAGAATCGTCAACATCTACGATTTTTTCCGCTCTTGGGAAATACTCATCGGTAAGGCTTGCGTCTTTCTGCTTATAAACCTTAACGCCGGAGCATCCGCTGATAGTGTAAACCGTACCTACGGGATCTATCTTTGCGTTGTAATCCTTGCCGTTATAGTTAACGGTTTCGGTTGTAACGCTTTCAACCTCATTGTTTATCATAGAATCTGTCCTGAGATAAACATGGTCATGGCCCTGGAATACGATATCAATGCCAAGCTGCGGCATAAGCTCCGAGAAGCAATCTCTCATAGCGCAAACATCGTCATCCTTATAGTGAGAACCGTTGGAATAAATAGCCTTATGGAATGTAACTATCTTCCAATCGGCGTCGCTCGACTGCATATCGTTTATGAACCAGTCAAGCTGTTCGTCACTTATCATATCGTCATCATTGAGGTCATTTGTATTGAGAACGGCAACATGAACATTGTTGTAGTCAAACGAGTAGTAAACGCCTGTTGTTGTATCCTGCTCAGGAAGATTTGAGAAAGTGAAATTTGTCACGGTAGCATTTGTTCCCTTATCCTCGTGATTTCCGGAAGCCGCCATCTGAACCGTGTTCATCAATGTGTCCGAAGCTCCGTCAAGGAACCATTGCCATTGTTTGAAGTTGTCGCCGTGGTCAACGCAGTCGCCTGTGTTGATAATGAAGCCTGCATCATCGTACATTTCATAAGCAGTTTCAATTACCTTGGCAAAGGTGGAATACTGCTGAGCAGACTGTGACTGCGGATCGGAAACATGAATAAACGAAGTCTTTTCGCTTCCGTCGGAAGCTGTAAACGAACCGGTCTCACTCCACCAGCCGCGTGAAGCGTCGCCCACTCTGTAATAATAGGTCTGACCTGCTCTGAGTCCCGAAACCTCAACGATATGACGATTCATCGGGAATTCATAATTCATAATTCCCATAACACCGAGGTCAACACCGGGGTACTGTCTTGTAGTTTTTATTGTTTGCTTATTTACGCTCACACCGGCAGGAGCAGAGCTTATGCCCTTAAACGATTCGCCGGCTCTTACGATTTCAATATCCGTACCGGTTACGCTCGATTTTGTGTACCAGCTTACATTTCTTGAATTCTGATCTGCGCCGAAAGTTACCGAAACAGCAGTCGGAAGTCTGTAATTAGCTCTTGTAGCTTCAACCTCAGTCTTGCCGCTGTTAACTATCTTTGTATAATTATCCTCGCTGTAACTCGGATCCTGAGCAAAGCCTCTTACGATATCCGCAAGCGTCTGGCCGATGCCTTCAAGCTGAGTATCTGTAAGATAATTATCCATATAATTCTCAACGATTCCCCACAAGGATTCAAACTCAACAATTCCCATCATGCTCAAAAGCTTGCATATGCTGTTTGTAACATTGAGATAGCTCGGATTGCCGAGGAAAACTATTCTGAGAATAAAGTCAAGCGCACTGCCGCAGCCTGCAAGAGGTGAATCGGACGGGATGAGAGTTCCCGGTCTGAATTCAAGATCGGCAAGAATCTTTCCGTTAAGGAGATCATCGGCAACGATTTCAAGCAGAGCGTCAAAGAGTCTGAATATAGTGTCGCCGTTTTCCAGATTGTAGAGAGCGTCCATCATAAACGGATCGTCCTCCATAAGGTAGCTACCCTCATACATATAGAAAAGGAGGCACTCAACAAGGTCTTCAAGGGTACTCGGTCCGGTAAGATGACCTACGCCGTATTCCTCATAAAATCTTGAGTTCGGGAGATCCGAAACTTTGACATTCAGGAGCTTGTCGATTTCACCGAGGAGATAATCCATAGTCTTGTCAGGATCGGATAAGAATTTCTCATCCATCTGAGAAAGCAGATCGTTGAGGAAGCTCATTATATTTTTAGCAGTGAAAATCTCGACGCCGCCTATAACAAGTCCCTCGCCAAGCAAGTCTTCAAGTTTTTCTTCAATATCAAGTCCCATATTAACGAGAGAATCCGAGACTCCGTTTTCACAAAATTCTTCAACATACGGGCGCAGAACTCTGTCGGCAAGTCCGTGAAGTCCGGTTTCGCCGTCAAAGAAAGTTCTTGCAAGAGAAGCAGTTTTACGATAAGGCTGCTCATATGTCACGCCGTTTACGGTAACAGGCTTAACGCAGTCTACATCACAGCTTTCAACATCCATTACCTTGTCGCCGTCGCCGTTCTCATACATTGAGAACTCTCTGAAATAATTTGGGAAAGCCGTAAGTGAATCAACGCATACCTCATTGAGCTTTTCGCCGTTATCCGTAACGGTTTCGGCAATATCGCTCGCATGAATATGACCTGTAAGTGAGAAATGCAAGCCTGCGTCAACAAGCTTATCGGTTATCTCTTCCCAACCGTCAACTACAAAGCCGCGAATAATCGTATATTCGGTTGTGTAGTGCGGTACAAGATTGTGGTGATTTACGCTGATTACGGTATCGCCGCACTTTTCGGCGTCTGCAAGCTCATCAAACACCCATTCAAGATATTCCTCACTGAAAGCACCGCCTGTTTCTGCCGCGGCCTCACCGTCGGAAGTAGAATCCTCGCTGTACTTGCACAAATCCTGCACAAGGAATCTGTATCCTTCCTCGGTTCTGACTGAATATGAAAGCATATTCGCCTCGCCGCTCGAAGGGGTATAGGTATGATATGCAATGTCATAACCTAAGTTTTTGTAAATCTCTTTGAATTCCTGCGGCTGAGTTGCTCTGCCTTTTTCCTCATAGCCGTTCTCATATGTCTGAACATTGTCATATCTGCGGTTATCGTGGTTACCGGGAGCTGCGATTACCTGAATTCCTGTTTCCTGCTCAAATTTTTCAAGTCTTTCTGCAAGCTTGACATGAGCAAGATATTCGCTGTTGGAGGTCAGGTCGCCCGGAAGAACAAGATATTTTATATTGTTCTCTTTGGCGTGTGCCGCAACGGCAGCCAATGCGGATTCCAGAATTCCTACGGACTCCAAAGGTTCTCTTGCAAGAATACCGTTTGTATCCTTAATGAATTCATCACAGTAATTACCTGTAAGCTCCGCCGGGAAGTAATGAATATCGGACATTGCCGCAAAATTCATTTCTTTCGTTTTTCTTGTCGCATTGATAGCTGAAACGCTGAAAGGTATGGCCGCCAAAACGAGCGCAACAGCAAGAATGCAGGATAAGATTCTTTTGGTTGTTCGGTGCATTTTAATTCTCTGCCTTTCTCAGAAGTTAGATTGTTTTAAGGAACGATTTAAGGTTGATAAGAGCATTGGGAACGCCTTTCATAACTTTTCCGACGCCCTTAACAACATCTTTACCGTCAAGTATATTAAGCAATCCGTCTGCCATATCCTCGGTGAAAAGTCCGCCCGACATAGCAACGAAATTCCTTACGGGAGTCTGCATCATTGTGTTTGCCATCATGTTGCCTGCGATTCCGCCGTTAGGCTTCATTATTGCATCAACCGTATTGTAGAGGAATTTGGAAAATCCCTTATCCTTACCGTACTCTATGGTAACATTCAAAGAATCGGGAGTAATCGGCGCTGCAAAGGGAAGTTCGCCGTCTGCAAACAGCTCTCTGAACGCTTCTTCGCTCGCCTCTGCCGGATCTCCGCTGAAATAAACCTCGGCTTTATCGGAATACTCCGGAATAAGCGCGTCATCATCGGAAGTCATCTTAACCTCACCGCTGAGGCGTATATCTCTCGATGAAGCTCCGACAAGAATTTCATATTTGCCGCTCTCGGTACACCACTGCGAAGCCGAAGTGTTCCAAAACATAAACGCTCTGTCTTCAAGCTCAACAGTTACCTTTTTGGTTTCGTCCGGTTCAAGATATACTTTCTTAAATCCTTTCAGCTCCTTGGGAGCGCGGTATGTTTTGCTCTCCGGCTTTGAAACATAAATCTGTGCAATTTCTGCGCCTGCTACGCTTCCGGTATTCTTAATCTTGAAGCTTACCGAAAGTCCCATACCCTTTTTAAGAGTCTTTCTGTTAATCTTAAAATCGGAATATTCAAAGGTTGTGTATGAAAGACCGAAGCCGAACGGGAAATTAACCTTTCTGTCAACCTTGTCGTAATATCTGTATCCAATAAATATGCTCTCTCTGTACTCAACATTTTGGTCGGGATTGGGATAGCATGAAGCAGTCGGTGTGTCCTGAACAGAGCAGGGATAGCTTTCAGCGAGCTTACCGCTCGGATTTATCTTGCCTGTGAGGATATCTGCAACTGCGCTGTCAACGGCCTGACCGCCGAGATAGGTATTTACGACGCCCTTAACCTTGTCAAGCCAAGGCATTTCAACGGGAGAACCGCCTTGAAGAACAACAATTACATTATCATTAACATTGCAAACCGAATCAATCAAACGGTTATGCGCCTGCGGAAGCTCCATATTTCTTCTGTCGAAGCCCTCCGATTCCTCGGCGTCCGTAAGACCGACAAACAAAACAACCTTTGACGCCTTTCTTGCGATGGTGCAAGCTTCATAAATGTAATCGTCGGGAGTGCGCGTATTCTTACGCTTCGAGCCTCTGCCCTTGTCAAAATAGCCCTCGGCATATTTAATATTGATGTTTGCTTCCTTAAAGGAATCGAAGCAACTGTCAAGTCTTGTCGGATTTATGCCTGAGCTGCCTGCGCCCTGATAACGCGGAACCTCTGCAAATCTACCGATAACAGCAACATATCCGCCGTCCTCGGCTTTAAGAGGAAGAATGTTATCATCATTTTTAAGCAAAACAGTAGATTTTGCAGAAATCTCTTTGGCGAGCTTATGATGAGCTTCAACATCGTATGTGTATCTCTTTTTCTTGATTTCTCTTGCTTTGAGAATCAGGTCAATTATTCTGTCAACGCTTTGGTCAAGCACAGCCTCGTCAAGCTCTCCGAGTCTTACGGCGTCAACAAGCTTCTTTTCATTATGTCCGCCCGATGACGGCATCTCCAAATCATTGCCGGCTTTGATACCGTCAACTCTGTTGTTACATGCGCCCCAGTCGGTAACAACAAGTCCCTTGAAGCCCCATTCATCTCTAAGAACTTTATTCTGGAGCCAGTCGTTCTCAGAGCAGTATGTACCGTTAATAAGGTTATAGGCATTCATTACAGTTGCCGGCTGAGCTTTTTTAAACGCGATTTCAAAGGCTCTGAGATAAATCTCTCTCAACGCTCTCTCGTCAACAACGCTGTTTGATGTCATTCTCTTCATTTCCTGACTGTTGCAGGCAAAGTGTTTGAGCGAAGTGCCTATGCCCTTTGACTGAACGCCGTTTATGAAAGAAGCAGCCATCTCACCGGCAAGCTCCGGATCTTCTGAAAAATATTCAAAGTTTCTGCCGCAAAGCGGTGAACGCTTCATATTAACGCCCGGTCCGAGAAGAACGGATACCTCCTCTTTCAGACATTCCTCACCGAGAGCCTCTCCCATTCTTCCGATAAGCTCAGGATCCCATGAACAAGCCGTTGTTGCGGCTGTCGGGAAACAGGTTGCCGGATAACTGTTTGTTATACCAACCTTATCGTTTTCTGAATTCTGCTTACGCAAACCGTGAGGTCCGTCGCAAACCATAACTTCGGGCAAACAAAGTCGTTCAATACTTTTAAGATGCCAGAAATCCTTGCCTGAGCAAAATCCTGCCTTTTCCTCAAGCGTCATTTCGGAAATAATGTCCTTGTGTTTGAGCATAATAACATCGCCTTT
>JAQXHF010000013.1 GCA_029007095.1 Clostridia bacterium
AGCTTAGTTATAGAACCCATCATTTCGCGGTTGTTGACAGAGAGGATTATTGCTTCGCGCAGATATTGATAACCCTTGATATGTGCAGGTACGCCTATCTGATGCATAATATCGGAGATGATAACTTCAAGATCCGTGTTATTCTTTTCTTCAAAGGTCTTTGTCGCCCAGCCTGCAAGCTGAGAAATTCTCTGAGCCATTACGCTTGGTTCAACCGGTTTCAGGAAGTAGTAGTCTGCGCCCGAAGAAAGTACCTCGGCTTCAAACTTTGAATTATCAACGCCCGACATGACTGCAATCATCGGCTTTTTGATATCGTTCATTTCCTTGATTTGACCGATAACGCCCAACGCGTCAATGTGAAGCATAAACGCGTCGATTATCAGCACATCCGGCTTTTCGGTTTTGAGTTTTGCGAGAATCTGGGAACCGTCTTTTTCGCACAATGTGACGGTATATCCGTAAGAACCGAAAACTCTTGAGCAATCCTGACCGAAATCGCCGTTTTCACCAATCATGATTTTTAAAGAATTTTTCATATTTATTCCTCCGTGAATTTATTTCACACATATATTACCATTTTATGGCATTTCTGTCAATAGGAATTTATAAAATTATTTTAAATAGTTTTATTTTGTTCCGATATGGAAGATTATGCGGCATTTCCACTCAAAATGTTGGTTATTGCGGCAATGAAAAATTAAAAAATAAAAAGAAAATGAGTCTGAACGGCATTGCCGAACAAACTCATTTTTCTTATTTAAGCTAAATCACGATATTCTTTTATATGTGCATATTCTGAAACGGTATCCGTTTGACTCCGTTTCGTCGGACTGTTCTGCAAGAGTCCATTCATCGGTACTGAGTTCCGGGAATTTTTTGTCGGCTTCTTGAGCTTCGGCGTCCACCTCGGTCAGTATAACCGTATCGCAATACGGCAGGAGCAGGGTATAAACCGATTCGCCGCCGATAACATAAACATCATCTGTGTCCGTATCGGCTAAAACTTTCATAAGCTCGTCCGTACTGCTTACAAATTCTACGGAATCTGCCGATTTTACCGAATGTGAGAGTACGATATTTCTGCGTTTGGGAAGCGGCTTGCCGCCGGGAAAGGAATCAAGCGTTTTTCTGCCCATAACAACTGTTTTATTAAGAGTCTGAGCGCGAAAATGCTTCATATCCTCAGGTATGCTGAAAAGTAAATCGCCTTTGTTTCCTATATTTCTGTTTTTATCTACTGCTGCAATGGCTTTCATTGTTTATCATTCCTTGTCCGGCTTAAATTGCTATCGGTATATTTTTAATCTGCTCGTGAGTCTGATAATTGTCGAGCCTTACATCGTCTACGGTAAAATCATAGAAATTTTTAATTTCCGGGTTTATCCAAAATGTAGGGGCGGGGAGAGGTTCGCGTGATATAAGCTCTTTAATTACGGGAATATGTCTGTCATAAATATGTGCGTCTGCGATGACATGGACAAGCTCTCCTGCCTGCATATCGCAAACCTGCGCTATCATACAGAGAAGCACGCTGTACTGAACTACATTCCAGTTGTTTGCGGCGAGGACATCCTGACTGCGCTGATTGAGTATTCCGTTAAGGACGAGCTTGCCGTCCTCTCCCTGAGTTACATTAAAAGTCATACTGTATGCACAGGGGTAGAGCCCCATTTCGCTCAGGTCGTGATGATTGTATATGTTTGTCATAATTCGTCGGCTGAAAGGATTGTTTTTCAGGTCGTAAATTACACGGTCAACCTGGTCAAACATTCCCTCCTTGTATTTATGCTTAACGCCGAGTTGATAACCGTAAGCTTTTCCTATGCTGCCGTTTTCATCGGCCCAGGAATCCCAAATATGAGAGTTGAGTTCATGTATATTGTTTGATTTCTTTTGCCATATCCAAAGCATTTCGTCTACGCAGGATTTGAAAGCGGTTCTTCTTAGAGTGAGAGCCGGGAACTCTTTTCTTAAATCATAGCGGTTTACCACTCCGAAAAGCTTTTGCGTATAGGCAGGTGTGCCGTCCTCCCAATGAGGGCGCACTTTTTCACCCTTTGTATCTGTGCCGTTTTCGAGGATATCATTGCACATTTTTATAAAAACATCATCAGCGTAACTCATTTTGAAACTCCTTTTAATACTATTTTACAAATTTCCGGTCTGTTGTTTAATCTGAGCTTGACAGGATAAGAGCCGAGTCCGGAAGTTACATACATAAACTTGCCGTTATAATCATACAGTCCTTTGTCTGTAATATCCATAGGGTAGGTTATCTTTGGAAAAAGATAGCCGTTGAAATAAATACCGCCGAGGAACGGCAAACGAATCATTCCGCCGTGACTGTCACCGCAGAAAGTTAAGTCCGTTCCGAAGCTTTCGTAATATTCATACTGCGGACAGTGAGCGAGCAGAATGTTAAGTCGGTTTTTATCGGGCGGACTGAAAGCATTGTTAAGGTCGTATGTCGGTGAGAAATAAACATTATCGACGCCGTATATAGTAATGTCCGTACCGTTGACGGTCATATTTTCATTGTCAAAGCTAAGATAATGCAGACCTTTTATATTTTTAAGCTCTTGCTTATAGCTGTCGTCGGTATCATGGTCGCCGGTTATAACAAAGGTGTCGGTGATTTCGTTAAGCTTTTCGATAAGCTTAACGGCACTTTCCTCGTCCTCGGTTTTGCCGCGAGAATACATATCTCCGAGTACAAAGATCAAGTCAGGCTCGGCATCCGAAATTTTTTTAATCAGCTTTTTATTATCTTTACCGAAAGTCGCTCCGTGCAAATCGGATATAACTGTGATTGTGACATCTCCTTTAACCTTGTCGGATTCGATAGTCTGAACGGTTGTCTTTACGGTAAAATTGTTCCAGTACCAAATTGCTGTTAAGGCTATAATAAAAGCCATAAAAATATAAAATCGTTTTTTAGTTTTTTTTCGCGTTTTTTTCATAGTCAATATTATATATCAAACACGCTTAAAATGCAATATGAATAAAATCAAAATTACATCACGGTATTTTTACATAATAAGGTTTAGAACGGCAAAGGCGATAGACGACGGCATACCGAAAATCAAAGACGCCGCAACGGTGTAAATGTTTACGGAAATAGCCACTCCCGTAACGGCAGAGAGAACATTTACCGCGAGCATTGAAGCCAAACTCTGAAAAGCGGTAATTAACATACATTTTATCGGATGACCTGTCTTTTTTGCGGATATTATGACGGCGGCGGCTCCTGCCAATATAATCAACACTGCTGCGATTTTTATTCCCATTTTCGGCCAACCCTTCCCGAAACGCAGATTTTTTCAAGCTTTGCCAGTTTTACGAGATAGCTGTAATGCGATTCAAGCTCATTAAGATGAAAAATCAGCGAATCAATTTCGTAGTAATCCGTCGCCTCGTTAAAGCGCGAATATGTATGGCGTAATTCGTCTGACACAGAGTTGATTTCCCTTACAAGGCTATCGTCATTTTTACGCGGACTGTGAATACCGGCAAATAAATCTATCAGCATAAGCGGTCACCTCTTGTAAAATAATATTGCAACCGCCTTATTTTTATGATAACATAATTATAAAGTGAAATTAGGGGTGAACCAAGTGTACGATATAGCGATAGTAGGCGCGGGAGCGTCGGGACTTGCGGCTGCAATTTCGGCAAAAAGAGAGAATTCGTCGCTGAAAGTTGCTCTGATTGAAGCTCTGCCGAGAGTGGGCAAAAAAATTCTCGCAACAGGCAACGGCAGATGCAATCTGACAAATTACAATCTTAAAAAAGGCTGCTATTCAAATTATTCCTTTGCTTCGTTTGCCCTCAATGAATTCTCTCCGCGCAAAATAACGGAATTCTTTGAAAGTATAGGACTTATGTGTTTCAGCGACGCCGAAGGCAGGGTTTACCCGATGAGCAACGCGGCCTCTTCGGTTTTGGATTGCCTGAGACTTGAAATCAGAAGACTCAATATTGACGCTGTTACCGAAACTGCGGTAACCGATATTAAGAAAAAAGACGGTGTTTTCATAATAAATTCGGATATCAAGGCTAAAAAAGTGATAATCTCCGGAGGCGGAAAGTCATCGCCGTCGCAAGGCTCGAACGGCAGTTGTTTCGCCATTTTAAAACAATTAGGTCACAGAATTACAGAACTTTATCCGGGACTTGTGCAGCTTACTGTTAAGGAGAATTTTGTGAAATCGTTAAAGGGGGTCCGCGTTAAGTCAGCAAGATTAGAGTTATATGTCGGTTCTCAGCTTGCCGACAGCTCGGAAGGCGAGATACTTTTTACCGATTACGGAATATCCGGAATTGCGGTAATGGATATAAGCAGGACCGCTTCAAGACTCGGCGGAATTTGTATGATTGACCTTTTGCCGAAGCTTGATAATGACGATATAGCAAAGTTCCTGATTGATTCGGGCAAAAGAAATCCTAATGCTCAAATTCAGGAAATACTTGTAGGCTTATTGCCGAGCGCCGTTGGAAAAGCTGTTGTCAGACGGACAGGCATTTCTCCCGATTCGGTTATGGCCGGTTTAAGCAAAAAGGATTTCGGGAAAATATCATATCAAATCAAGAATTTCAGTCTTACCGTTACAGGTACAAAGGGCTTTGCAAATGCTCAGATAACAGTCGGAGGAGCTGATGTAAAGCAGTTTAACCGTGAAACGATGGAATCATTAAAAGTCAGCGGACTTTACTGCGCGGGCGAGGTGCTTGATGTTGACGGCGTATGCGGAGGATATAATCTTCAATGGGCGTGGGCAAGCGGCTTGCTTGCAGGCAGAAATGCCGCCGGATTTTCCGCTGAATAAAACTATTATTCAAAAAAACTTGAAAATGTTTAATTTTTTTGATATAATTTCAATACAAATTATTTAAAAGGAGGACAAATTATGCCGGCGTGTCTTTTAAAATTATTGAGTGTGATTATGAGTGTTATCACCTCAATTGCATTGGTGTTTGCACCTGTAACAGAGTTCATTGCCAAGGATAATTTTGAAAAAGCCGAGTCTTTTGACAAGGTAGTTTATGATGATCAGCTTGTTCCCGAAATTGATTCGGACGGCTATTGGACTTTCACAACTGACAGAGAGTTTAAGATTGTTCAGCTCACCGATATCCATATAGGCGGCGGTGTTTTTTCAAAGAGCAAAGACGCAAAAGCTCTCAATGCGGTTGCCGCAATGCTTACCGCAGAAAAGCCGGACCTTGTTGTTCTGACAGGTGATATGGTTTATCCTGTTCCTTTCCAGGCAGGTACTTTCAACAACGAGATTTCCACTCGTTTGCTCATTACCTTGATGGAACAGCTCGGAGTTTATTATACCGTATGCTTCGGCAATCATGACTCGGAGTTTTACGGAACTCACACCAGAAAGGAAATATCCGATTTGTGGGGTGCCGACGATCTTCAATATTCTCTGTACCAGGAGGGACCGGAAGATGTTGACGGATACGGAAATCATGTTATAAAGGTTAAGAATTCAGACGGAATTGTTAAGGAAGCTTTCTTTATGATTGATTCCCACGATTACACAGACGGAGACATTCTCGGAATACAGTGGAAGTATGACAACATACATGAAAATCAGATTGAATGGTATAAGGAAAATGTCCTTGCCATTGACGCCGCAAATAAGGCGATAGATTCTGACTATCCTATGTTCACTTCGCTTGCATTTTTCCATATTCCTCTTGAAGAGTATGAGACAGCATGGGAAGAATTCAAAGCTAACGGATATGAGGATACCGAAAATGTCAAATATAAGGGCGGATGGTTCCACGAGAGTGACGAGAAATCTTATCACGGCATTTATTCAGAGAACTTTTTTGAAACAATGCTTGAACTCGGTTCAACTAAGGCGACTTTCTGCGGACATGACCACATAAACAATGCAATTTTGGAATATAAGGGTATCAACTTGGTTTACGGTATGAGTATCGACTATCTTGCGTACACAGACCTTGTCAAGAAAGGCGCTCAGCGCGGATGCACCGTTATAACGATTGACGGCGACGAGCTGGATATTACTCTTGAAAATTACTATCAGGATAAATATCCGAGCAAGTACGAAAAAGAAGAAGTAGAAATGCAGTGGTAAAAAACCGAAAATATCGGTCTTGAAAGTTAATAAAACGGCTTGCAGCGGAGTTTCCCGTTACAAGCCGTTTTCCTTTTGAAAAAATGTATCGCTTTTAAGCCCTCCGACAAGTGTTCAGAGGGTTAGTTCTTTTGCTGAATATCAATAGAAACAACTGCGAAACCTGCGTCATCTACTGCGGAGGTGAGAACGGAGTCGTCAACCTCCTTGCGAAGCCTTACCTTTGCGGTTTTACTGTCAAGGTCAACCGACGCGTCTGATACGCCCTTTATTTCCGACAGCTTTTTCTCTACTGTTGCCGCACAATGAGAACAGCTCATTCCCTCTATATGGAGGATTTTTACCGTTTTTTCTTTACCGAACATAAGTTTACACTCCTTATTTTTTTAATCTTAAAGCGTTTATAATAACCGTCAGACTGCTTAGTGTCATAGCAACGCTGGCAATCATCGGATTTATATGAATTCCTATCGGTGACAGCAGACCTAAGGCTACGGGTATCATCAAACTGTTGTAGAAGAATGCCCAAAATAGATTTTGCTTTATGTTTCGCACCGTTTTTTTGCTTATTTCAACAAGACGGACTATTTTCCCTAAATCGTTGTTTACGAGTATAACATCGGAAGAATCCATTGCAATGTCAGAGCCGCTGTTTACGCTTACTCCGATATCGCTGACAGCGAGCGCCGGACTGTCGTTTATACCGTCGCCTACCATCATAACCTTACCGCCGTCCTTTTGCAGAACTTTGACAGCTTCGCCCTTGCCCTGTGGCAGAACATCTGAAATTATTTTTTCGATTCCGACCTTTTCGGCAATTATTGCGGCGGTAGCGGCGTTGTCGCCCGTAAGCATAACGGGTGTTATGCCGATATTTTTAAGACTTTTTATTACTTCGGGAGCGTTGTCCCTGACGATATCGTTTACAGCGAACAGCGCTATAATCCGTTCTTTGTCCGAAAGGTAAACGAGACTGTTGCCCTCGCTTGCAAGCGTCCGCGCGTCATCCGTTTCGGGTTTTAGACCTATATCGTCAAGCAGTTTCAGATTGCCGGCATAATATGTCTTGCCGTCAATTTCAGCGGAAACGCCCTTGCCGTCAATGCTTTTGAACCCCTCGGCAGGGTGTAGGCTTATGCCTTTTTCCTCCGCGGCGGAAACAAACGCCTTTGCGATAGGATGCGATGATTTGCTTTCAACAGATGATATGATTTTTAAAAGTTGATTTTCGCTGATATCCGAGTAATTTAAAATTGATGAAATTTTAAGATTTCCGTAGGTTAATGTTCCGGTTTTATCAAAAACTACCGTGCTGATTTTTGAAGCGTTTTCTAAAATTTCACTTTTTTTGACAAGAATTCCGTTCTTTGCACATTTGCCCGAAGAAACAACTATTGCGAGCGGTGTTGCTAATCCGAGACTGCACGGGCAGGCGACAACAAGAACGGTTACAAACAGATTGAGCGCGTGGGCAAAGCCGTTGCCGATAATGAGCGAAACTATAAAACCGATTACGGAAATAATAATTACCGCCGGAACAAACCAACCGCTTATTTTATCTGCAATTCTTGCAAGCGGTGCTTTTGTAGAGGTAGCTTCGACAACTATTCGCACAATTTCGGAAACGGTGGACTCTTTACCGATTTTTTCGGCGGTATATTCGAGGTATCCGTCATAGTTTGTGCTGCCTGCGATAACCTTTTCGCCCGGCTCCTTAGTAACGGGCTTGCTTTCGCCGGTTATGAATGCTTCATCAACATGAGCTTTTCCCGATGTTACGGTGCCGTCAACGGCAATTCTTTCTCCCGGACGGCTGATGACTGTGTCACCTTTAACGATTTCGTCAAGCGTTACGGTTATTTCTTTGCCGTCACGCATTATAACGGCGTCCTTAGGCGTTATCTGAACGAGACTTTTTATAGCGTCCTTTGTTTTGTCTTTTGTTACGGAATCAACATATCGGCCGAGCTTTACAAAGTAAATGACAATCGCGGCGGATTCATAATAAAGATTGTGAATATAGTGGGCGTGTCCGGTCAGCACCATAATCGTTCCGTAAAGGCTGTAAGCGAAACTGCTTATAACTCCTATTGCAACGAGCGTGTCCATATTTGGAGTACGGTGGACAGCGTTTTTCATGCCGCTTTTTATCAAATCGGCACCGTAAAACAGAAACGGTACCGTCATAACCGTAAGTATGACAGAGAGCAGAGACGGAATTTTGCTCGTTGAGTCGGACATAACAGACTCAGGCAAATTCATTGCGTAACGCATTGAAACGAACATCAAAAGCGCCGCCAAAACACCGAAAACGGCAAACAAAATTTTTTGTCTGCCGCTGTGCTTTTCTTCGTCGTCATCTTTATAGATACCGAGACTTTCAAAGCCGGCTTCTTTAACGAATTTTTCTATTTTCTTTTGATTTAAAATGTTTTCATCGTACTCAATAAGAGCGTTTGACATAACCAAGTTAACGCTTGCATTGAATATTCCGTTCTGCTTGTTGAGATATTTTTCAAGACCGTTTGAGCATGCGCTGCAACTCATTCCGCCGATTTTTAAAAGAATTTTTGCCATATATTATTCTATATCCTTCAAAGCCTCAATTTCGGATTTATTAACGGTGATTTTTTTATCCTTTATAAGTTTTACCGCCTGACGGTCATATATTCCCGGAGCGGCTTCGGGGCGGCGGTCAAGTCTGACTTTGATAAGTCCTCTGAGCAAATCGACATCTACGACCGTACCTTTTCCGTCCTCCGTACTGACGAGAGCGCCGACTTTCGGAGTGATGCGGAGCAGATGCTCGTATGATTCCTGCTCATATTTAAGACAGCACATAAGTCTGCCGCAGGTACCGCTGATTTTTACGGGATTCAGGGAAAGTCCCTGTTCCTTTGCCATTTTTATTGAAACGGGTTGGAAGTCTCCGAGGAAAGAATTACAGCAGAAAGGTCTGCCGCAGATTCCGAGTCCGCCTTTCATTTTTGATTCGTCCCTGACGCCGATCTGACGAAGCTCGATTCTGACTCTGAAAATGCCGGCGAGATCTTTTACAAGTTCTCTGAAATCGACGCGTCCGTCCGCTGTGAAATAGAAGATGACCTTGTTGCCCTCAAAGGTGTATTCGGCGTCAACGAGCTTCATATCGAGCTTGTGTGCCTCTATTTTTTTCAGGCAGATGTCAAAAGCATCTTTTTCTTTTTCTTTATTTTTCTTGACTTTATCGAGGTCGTCTTCCGTAGCGATTCTTATTATTTCCTTTAACGGTTTTACGGCTTCTTCGTCCTCAATCTGTCTGTTTTCAATGACGACTTTGCCGCACTCAACGCCTCTGACTGTTTCAACGATAACATAATCGCCGACCTTTAATTCAAAATCAAGAGGATCAAAATAATATGTTTTTCCGACTTCTTTGAAGCGTACTCCGACAATATTAAGCATAATTTATTACCATCACTTTCTTATGAGAAATAAGGTGTAAAGATTAAAAGCATTAAACCTGTTTGAATTTTATCCGCCGTAGGCTGTGCTTCGCATAACGCTGCAAAACCTTGTTATAAGCAGATTTTTATTCGCATTCTGTTTTAAACATTCGTTAAAGTTTTCTGTATTTTCTGCAAGTTTTAAAAGAGTTTTAGTTGTAAATTTCTGTGACAAAGACTTGCTTATATCCGGGTGAGAGGAAACAGGCTTACCTCCGTATTTAATAACCGCAGCGTCTCTTATGATGATTTGCAAGCATGACAGAACAGGCTCAAACAGCTCTTTATCTTTTTCAAATACGGCAGTTTGTTTCATAAATTCTATCTCGTTTGGCTTCATCAAAGCTTGAGCAAGAGCGGCGGCGGTCAAGTCAGCCTTTTCTTTTTTCTTATCGGAAATTTCTTCCTGCGAGTCTCCGAGTGAAAACACCGTAACCCTCGACATAACTGTGGGGAGCATAGCCGCCTTTGATTCGCAGTCGAGAATGAATCTTGCGTATGGCGGAGGTTCCTCGATTATTTTAAGCATGGCGTTCTGTGCCTGCGGATTCATTTTATCGGCGCGCCTTAATATATAAACCTTTCTGTCCGCTTCGTTTGGCATGATGTATGCGTCCGAGCGAATGTTTCTCACGCTGTCTGTCTTAAAGGTCTTTTCGTTTGAAGCGTACGGATCTGTAACGATTACATCGGGGTGACAACCGGCAGCAACCTTTTGACAGCCGGAGCATTTCCCACAGGGCCCGGTATCCGAGCTGCATACGAAAGCCTGCGCGAGAAACAGGGATAAATCCCGTCGCTGTTTTTCACTTCCCGATTCGAGAAGTATCGCATGAGGGAGTCGTCCGTTTAAAATCAGGTTTTCGATATTTAAGCAAAGATTTTTGTTTAATCCAATATTTTCAAGCTTCATACTTACATTTTATAGAACTGATCGACATCAAGCACGAAAACCGTAGCTCCGCCGACCGTGATTTTAACGGGAATTGCGTTTACCATACCCTCAGCGAGAGCGGGGATAACAGGTGTAACTTCTTCGCGTTTACTGCAATTTTTGCGTATAATTTCAAGCAGTTCATCGGTTTTTTCATCATCAACACCCATAAGCAGAGTAAGGTTACCCGTGCGTAAGAAACCGCCTGTGGTTGAAAGCTTTGTAGCATAGAAGCCTGCGTCGGTGATGGCGTCAAGCACATTTGCTGAGTCATCGCTGTTGATAATTGCAATAAGAAGCTTCATAATGTATTAACCTTCCTTTTTATTTATAATATGTAAATTTCTTTCTATAACTTTTTTGCCGCGCCATGCATAGGCTCTGTCCGAAATATCGCCGTCGAGCGAAGCCGAGAAGCTTGCGCCGTCACGAAAACCCGCAAACGGAGCAACGACCGCATTAGCGTTCATCGGGCATATGTTCTGGCAGATATCGCAGCCCCAGGCGCAGCCGCTTTCGGCTATAAGATTGCGCTCTGTTTGACTTAGTTCGCCTTTCCTCTGCGTTATGTCCGAAAGGCAGATAGCTTTATTTACACCGTCTGCTTTAATAGCGGAGGTCGGGCAGGAACGGACGCATTTGTCACAGCCGAGGCAGTACGATTCGGCTGAATTTGAACACTTTAACTTTAAGGTGGTTACGATTTCACCTATGAAAACCCACGAACCGTATTTTTTATTGATAAGCAGTCCGTTTTTCCCCTTAACGCCCAAACCGGATAGAACGGCGGCTTTCACTTCGGGAATAGGGGAGTTGTCAGTAAATGCTGCAAATTTTTCATCGGGGTAGCTTGCTTTGAGCTTTTCAACCGTTTTACCGAGAGCTTCCTCGATTACGATATGATAATCCCTAACTACCGCATATTTTGAAATATCCGAATCGGCATAACTGCCGTCAAGCAAATACGGGAAGAGCATAACAATAACGCTCTGTGAATTTTCCGGAATTAGCTTAATTTTTCTGCATTGAATCAGAGACTCTTTTACTCTGTCAAAACTGCATATTCCGTATATTTCCGCTGTTTCGGATATTATCGAATCAATCATTGAAAATTCGCTCCTATGCTACGGTATTAACTGCGGCTATAATGAGCGGCATCGTCAGAACCGACATAAAGCTGACGGCGGCAACGACCTGTGACGCCAGACCTGTATCCTTTTGATATTTAGCGGCGAACATAACCGTATTGTTGGCCGAAGGCGCGCATGATGAGATGCACAAAGCCGAGAGCAGAGTGCCGGTGAGTCCCATCAGGCGATACAGGACAAACATAATCGCAGGAAGCACGATGAGTTTTGAAACGGCAACGAGGAACATTTTTTTGTGTTTGAAAATGTCCTTGATTTTGGTATGAGCGAGGAATGTGCCGAAGATGAGCATTGCTACCGGAGTTTGTGTTGAAGCGATATAATCTATCGGTTTTACGATTATTTCCGGCAAATTCAATTTGAGAAGATATATAGGCAGACCTATAATTACAGAGATTACTCCGGGATTTAAAATAAGCTTTTTAAAATCGAACTTGCTTTTTGTGCTGTCCATCATATAAACGCCGTGAGTGAATGCAATTACATTGAAAGCAACGACAACGCCTGAGCAATAGAACAAACCTTCGTCTCCGAGAATTGCCTGAGTCAGAGGGAGAGTCATATATCCCACATTACCGTATATCGCGCCGTATTTATAAACGCAGTTTTCCTCGCGGTCACCCTTTGAAAACAGCGGCGTGTTTATAGCGATAGCTACAAAGTGAAGCAGGAAACCGCAGCCAACCGCAATGAGCAGCTTGGTTGCGCTGTCACGGTTGAATTCCTGAGTAAGAAATGAATTTATTATAACCGCGGGAGTGATGATGTAAAAAAGCAAATCGGTACAGGCTTTGCCCGTTTTTTCGGTGAAAATACCGATTTTGTCGCAGATAATTCCGACAAGTACGATTATATAGAGAATACCGACCTGTTGAGCCGCAATCTGCATATTTTGTAAAAATGCCATTGGATAAAACCCTCAATTAAAATTTGCTTTTAAATCAGTTGTTTGCCGTTTTAGACTTCTGCTTTGCGGTAACTCTGGAAATGAGATTGTAGATTATGAAAACCGCAACGGCAAAGTCGCCGTAATTAACGCCGTAATGCTCTGAGAGCAGGTCGGAATTTCCTGTAATCATAAGAATGAATCTCGGTATGAAGCACACGAGAGCGCAAACAGCCGCCGGAATTCCGTACATAAAGAGTTTTTTGTATGCCGAGTCGGCTTCAATTCTTGTTGTAACCTGAGCATAAGCGAAGAAAAAAAGCATCATAAATACTATCATAAACAGCTCAATCATAAGGTCAGAAACATTTACAAAGCTGATGGTTCTCTTGAAACGGTAGAGAAGCCTGAATACGCACCACAAAACGGGTATGAGTGAGAGAAGTCTGAATTTTGTGAAGTTGAACTTGCCCGTGGCGGCCGTAAGACCGATAATGAAAAAGTACACAACACACAAAAAGCCAGTAATCGCCTGACCGAGAAGCAACGCGCCTCCCTGAGTAGAAACATACTCCTGTAAGGTTTGACCTGTGCCGACATTGGTTATATCGTAAAGTCCGAAGTATTCGATGAGCTGACTTGCGGAGTCAACTACTATACCGAGAGCCGCAATGAACGATACTATCATAAGAGGTATGCCGGAGGTATTGTAAATGTGATTGGATTTATTGTGTGCAAAAAGCGGGGAAATAATGCTTGTGACTATACAGGCTCCGAGCAAAATATACATAAGATAAACCGAAAAATCAATTTTATCATAAAAACCGGTTCCGGGTTCTATAACCTTGAAATATTGATATATTCGCATCGGTACGGCGATAACGACTGTTATCAGTGCGGTGTAAAGCGGGATTTTGTAAAAACTTTTTACCGACTTCATATTATTGCCTCATTTCTTAATTCTTTCCTCAAAGGGGATATACTGCTGACTCGGAACAAAGGTATCGTCGCGGTCTTTTATAGCGACATAGTCTCTGCGGCTTGCAACGCTCTTGTAAGCCGGACGGATTATTTTGCCGCCGGTTGTAAGCTCTTCGATTCTGTGAGCAGACCATCCGGAGATTCTTGACGACGCAAAGAGAGGAGTGAAAAGGTCCTGAGGAATTTGGAGCATCTCATATATAAGTCCGGAATAGAGATCGACATTAGCGCAAATCGGTTTGTTAACGCCCTTGACTTTGTAGAAAACTTCGGGTGTAAGCCTTTCAACGGCGTCAATCAAATTAAACTTTTCTGTAAAGCCGCGCTTTTCGGCAAACTTTTTGGCTTCGCGTTTGAGTATGACGGCTCTCGGATCGGAAAGGGTATAAACTGCGTGTCCCATACCGTAAATAAGACCTGTGCCGTCGCCGGCTTCTTTGTTGATGATTTTGGTAAGATAATCGGCAACCTGACCGTCATCGGTGAAATCGGAGACATTATTCATAATATCATCTATCATCTCGGCTACCTTTATGTTTGCACCGCCGTGTCTGTGACCTTTCAGAGAGCCTATACCGGCAGCGATAGCGGCATATGTGTCCGTACCGCTCGATGTGAGAACTCTCGTTGCAAAGGTAGAGTTGTTTCCGCCGCCGTGGTCTGCGTGTACCATCAGGCAGAGGTCAAGAAGCTTTGCTTCATCGTCCGTAAAGGTCTTGTCTGAACGCAGAGAACGCAGTATGGATTCTGCGGTAGACTGATTCAGCTTGGTAGGATGAATATACATACTCTTTTTGTAGTAATGCCGTCTTTTTACCTGATAGGCGTAGGACATAATAACGGGAACCTGCGCTATAAGCTGTATTGACTGCCTTACAACATTTTCAAGCGAGAGATCGTCCGGATTCTCGTCATATGAATACATTGCAAGCACGGAACGCTGTAACTTATTCATAATATTGGGCGAGGGAGCCTTCATAATCATATCTTCGATAAAATCTTCCGGCAGACTGCGGCACTCTGCGAGAATACTCTCGAAGCGCGCGAGCTGATTTTCAGTAGGGAGATATCCGAAAACAAGAAGCCATACGACTTCCTCAAAGCCGAATCTGTTTTCTTCCTGGCAATGAGCGACGATATCGTTTATATCAAATCCACGGTAAAAAAGATGACCTTGCTGGGGTACTTTTTCACCGTCTATAACATAGTATCCGTCAACGGAGCTTACCTTGGTAAGGCCTGCCATAACGCCTGTGCCGTCTGCGTTTCTCAAACCCCTTTTAACGCCGTATCTGTTAAAATATTCGGGATTTATCTGATAGCTTTTATTTATTTCATCCATCATGAACTGCACATTATCATTCGTAATAGGGGAAATATAAGAGTTCATAGTTACACCACCATAAATTATTTCAAAATATTATACTATATAAAAAGGTGTAAAGTCAAGAAAATTGGATGAATTAAGTGTGTATTAAGTGTGAATAAAACCGCACAAGTTTAATTTTTTATACAGAAAGGTTATTTTTGCAAGCTTGTCTACATAAATTTATCTATGAACAAATTTCCGGGGAGTAAAAACTATGAAAAAAGGCTTTTTAATCTGCGCTTTTCTGACTGCGGTTATGATAGTATCGCCGCTTCTTATGCTTGATAAAACACCGGCAAAGGACGCGTCCGCCGAAGCCGTAACAAAGACCGACGACGGCTACATAAGCGTAATGATGACAGAAAACGGATTTGTAAACAAACTTGATGAGAGGGAATATGTAATCGGCGCCGTAGCCGCAGAAATGAACATTTCAGCCCATGACGAGGCATTGAAAGCTCAGGCGGTAGCTTGCTACACATATGCGTTGTACTGCAAGAATAACGGTAATTCAGAGGAGCTGAACGGCGCAGATATTTCCGACAGCAGCGAGATGCATCAGGGGTATATTGATTTGGACGCGAGAAAGGAAAAATGGGGAGATGAATTCGATAAAAATGAAAAAAAGCTCGAAAAAATCGTTGACAGCGTACTTGGTAAAAAAATGACATATAATTCCGAGCCGATTATGGCGGTTTATCACGATTTATGCAGCGGCGCTACTCAAAGCGCAAAGACCGTATGGGGTAAAGATATCCCGTACTTACAGCCGGTACAAAGCCGAGGGGATACTCTTTCACCCGATTACAGAAAAACGGTAATTCTTACCAATTCCGAGTTTGCGGATTTTGCAAAAAAGATTGACGGAGTATCGCTTAGCGGAAACGCCGAGTCGTGGATAGGAGAGATAAGCAAGAATGACAGCGGATTTGTTACGGAAATTGAGATAGGAGGTAAAACCGTAAGCGGAAAGGAATTCAGAAAGGCGTTTGGACTCAGAAGCTGCGTTTTCACGGTTGAGTACGAGAAACAGAGCTTTACCGTAAATACATTGGGTAACGGTCACGGAGTTGGAATGAGTCAGTACGGAGCGGATTATATGGCAAGACAGGGTTCGAGCTGGCGCGAAATATTGAAGCATTATTATACAGGAATTACGATTGAATAAAATTTTTTTCGTAGGGTATTGCTTTTTTTTGAGTTTATGTTACAATGTTTTCAAAGCAATACGGCACCTTGATTTGTGCTATTGCCTTAGATTATTACAAGGAGGAACTAACAATGGCTTTTAAAATCACAGACGATTGCATCGCTTGCGGCGCTTGCGCAGCTGAGTGTCCGGTAGGCGCTATCTCAGAGGGCGACGGAAAGTATGAAATCGATGCAGATACATGCATTGACTGCGGCTCTTGCGCAGGTACTTGCCCGGTCGGAGCACCTGTTGAGGACTAATTGATTTAATAAGATTAGCAGGACGGTTCGCCGTCCTGTTTTTCTTTTTGACTTTATTATAATATTAGTGTATAATTATCGAAAGATTTAAAATTTGTAACGGTGGTGATTGCGTGTCAGCAGAAAATACGGAATATCTCGGTTCGGGTATAAAAGTTGTTGTTTCCGAGAATCACGGATTCGGTACCGACGCCGTTTTGCTTGCCGATTTCGCTTCGCCTAAGAGGAAAGACAAAGCCTGCGATTTGGGAACAGGCTGCGGAATTATACCGATGCTATGGTGCAGAAATCAAGCTGCGGAGCATATTACTGCTGTTGAAATTCAGCATCAGGGATGTGAGCAGGCGAAAAAATCTGCGCAGATAAGCGGAGTGAGCGATAAAGTTACCGTTATACAAGCCGATTTAAGGGAGATAAAATCTGTTTTACCGCATGCTTGTATGGATATAGTGACAATGAATCCGCCGTATAAAGCTGTCGATACGGGAATAATCAGCGCGTCGGAGTCCGAAAAGATTGCAAGGCATGAAACAATGTGCGGTATTGCCGATGTCACAAATGCCGCGGCACATCTTTTGAATTACGGCGGCAGACTTTGCCTTTGCAACCGTCCCGAAAGGCTCAGCGACACTTTGTTTGCGATGAAGCAATCGGGAATAGAACCTAAAAGACTGAGGTTTGTAGTTAAAAATCCTCAGTCAAGGCCGTGGCTTTTTATGGTGGAGGGCAGAAAGGGAGGCAAACCTTACCTTAATGTTGAACCTATGCTGATTATGTATAATTCTGACGGCGAGCTGTCGGACGAGGTTACAAAAATTTACGGAGAATATAAGGAGAACTGTAAGTGAGCAAGCTTTTTGTTGTCGGTACGCCGATAGGCAATCTCGGTGATTTTTCACCGAGAGCGGTACAAGCATTGTCCGAGTGTGATTTTATAGCGGCTGAGGATACAAGAGTTACTCTCAAACTGCTCAATCATTTCGGAATCAAGAAACCTATGGTCAGCTATTATGAGCATAACAGGCGTGAACGCGGTGAAATGATAATCGCAAGAATATTATCGGGCGAGGTGTGCGCGCTTGTAACGGACGCAGGTATGCCTGCTATTTCCGATCCGGGCGAGGACCTCGTTAAGCTCTGTCACGAAAACGGAATAAAGGTCGAGTCCGTGCCCGGACCGTGCGCCTTTACTACCGCTCTTGCACTGTCGGGTATGCCTTCGGGCAGATTTACCTTTGAAGGATTTCTGAGCGTAAACAAACCGGGCAGAAACGAACATCTTAATTCGCTGAAAAAAGAGAAAAGAACGATGCTCTTTTATGAAGCTCCGCACAAGCTTCCGAATACGCTTCGAGATATGTATGCGGCTTTCGGTGACCGTGATATAGCAATAGTCAGAGAGATAACCAAGCTTCACGAGGAGGTTATCAGGACTACTTTGGGCGAAGCTGCGGAGCGTTATTCCGACGGATCACTTAAAGGAGAAATCGTGCTTGTCATTGCCGGCTGTCCCGATGAAACAGATCCGGAAATGACATTTTCGCAGGCTGTCGAAGCGGCAAAGGCGAGCGTGGAAAACGGTATGAGCGTCAGCGAGGCGGCTAAGCAGACGGCGAAGTTAACAGGATTTAAAAAAGGCGATATTTATAAGGAGTTGATTTGATGATTGAGTATATTTCACAGCATTGGTATGTAGGAGTAATTCTTGCCGCTCTTATCATATTGACTGTTTTTGTATGGATAATGGCTATTGTTTCTTCAAAAAAGAGAACCGAGGAGCGCGAAAAAATAATTGCAGACCTCGAAAGAGAGAAAAAACTCCGCAGCGAGTTCAGACATATTGATGAAACTACATTCAACGAGGGAAAGGACGATTACAGGCTTATTATAGGCATATGTGCGTTTGTTCAGATGAAAATAGAAAAAGCTCCCGATATGAATTCCGCCTTTGCCGAACTTTCTCAGGTTAAGAAAAACGCATATTGCCTCGGTTATGTGTTTGAGGACGGAAAAGAGAAAATGTCGGAATTTTTCCGCTCTAACGGCGAACCCTTGCTGTCGGCGGCAAAGCAGGCCGTTGACGAGGTTGTTTCAGGCAAATTCGCGGAAATATTCGATAAAATGTTCGTGATGCTTGACGATAACGACGAAACCACCTCGGTTGACGAGGAAAAAATAAAGCTTTGGGACAGCGAAATCTCAGAGATTATGAGTAACGGTTCTTCCGAAATATATTCAAAAGTTGCGGCATATCTGCGAAGCCGCAAGGACGAGTTCCTCTCGTATTAAAATAACGGAGAAAAAACAAAAAAACAGCCTGATTTTGATGTTATAATACTTTATTTTTAAATATTGCTGTGTTATAATAAATCCAATATATACTTAATTGTATAATATTATTTTCCGAAAGGAGCAGATATAATGGCACATTTCATTTTTTCCGCATTTTGTGACGAATCCGGAGAAGCTGATATTACGGGACAGATGGCGGCTTGCAAGGCAAACGGCATTTCCTGTATGGAGCTGAGAGGCTTCGGAGATTCCCCGAATATCAACAATATGACGGTGGAACAGGCTAAGTCAATGAAAGAAGAAATCGACAAAGAGGGTATGACCGTATCTTCAATCGGTTCCGCTTACGGCAAAATAAATATCAATGACGATTTTGAACCGCATTTTGAAAGCTTTAAAAATACGGTTGAGGTTGCCAAAATACTCGGTGCAAAATATATAAGAATTTTCAGCTTTTATATTGATAAAGGCGAGGATTACGGTAAATATAAAGACGAGGTTATACGCAGAGTCAAGGCTTTGACAGATTATGCCGATGAAAACGGGCTTATCTGCTGTCACGAGAATGAGAAAGGCATATACGGCGATACCGCCGAGCGTTGCCTTGAAATACTTGAAGCCTGCGGCGGTAAGCTCAGAGCCGTATTTGATCCCGCAAACTTCATTCAGTGCGGAGTCGATACGCTCAAAGCATATGATTTGCTTGAAAATTATGTCGAGTATATGCATGTAAAGGACGCTGTGTACGCTACCGGCGAGGTCGTTCCGGCAGGCGAGGGCGAGGGCCATGTGGACGAGATAATAAAGAAGCTTGCAGATCAGAAAAGACCGATAGTTCTTTCACTTGAACCGCATCTTAAAGTGTTTGACGGACTTGACGCTCTTGAAAACGACGATGAAACTCAGAAGCAGATGAAAGACGGCGCATATCCGTCTCACAAGGCTTCTTTTAAGGCGGCGGCCGACGCAATGCATAAGCTTGCCGAGGAAGCTCAGCCGATTCGCTTCGGTATTATCGGAATGGGTAATATGGGTACATCTCACGCCGATAATTTCCTTAAAGGAAAAATTAAAGAGATGAGAATAACCGCGGTTGCCGATATTGTTCCCGAAAAACTGGAATGGTCTAAGAAAAATCTTCCGTGGGCAAAAAGATTCAATTCTGCCGAGGAGCTTATGGAGAGCGGCGAGGTTGACGCAGTTGTTATATGCGTACCGCACTATTTCCATCCTCCGCTTGTCATTAAGGCGCTTGAAAATAATCTCCATGTTGTATCTGAGAAGCCTGCCGGAGTTTATACAAAGCAGGTTCGCGAGATGAATGAAGCGGCGTCAAAATCCGACAAAACCTTTGCACTTATGTTCAACCAGAGAACAAACTGCGTTTACAGAAAAATAAAGGAGCTTATAAGCAGCGGAAAATACGGTGAGATTCGCCGTGTTAATTGGCTTGTAACAAACTGGTACCGTACTCAGAGCTATTATAATTCCGGCGGATGGCGCGCAACATGGGCAGGCGAAGGCGGCGGGGTGCTTCTCAATCAGTCGCCGCATCAGCTTGACCTTTGGCAGTGGCTCTGCGGTATGCCGTCAAAGGTAAGAGCTTTTTGTCATGAGGGCAAATGGCACGATATAGAAGTTGAGGACGATGTAACGATATATGCCGAGTATCCTAACGGAGCTACCGGTGTTTTCATCACCACTACCGGCGAATATCCCGGCAGCAACAGACTTGAAATAGCTCTTGATAAGGCTCAGATAATTTGTGACAATGAGAAGCTCAGAGTTGTTGAGCTTAATCAGTCGCTTGACGATAATATCAAGAATTGCACAGAGGGCTTCGCAAGAATCGAATCCAAAGAAATTCCCATAGAAACAGACGGAATGAACGAACAACATTCCGGTGTGCTTAATGCATTTGCGTCGCACATACTCAGAGGTACTCCTCTCGTAGCGGACGGACGCGAGGGTATAAACGGAGTTATGATTTCCAATGCGGCTCATCTTTCAAGCTGGACGGGTGAAACTGTCGAACTTCCTATTGATGAGGATAAATTCTATAATATGCTTATGGAAAAGGTCGCAACATCTAAGGTTAAGGAAGATGTAGTATCGGTAGTTAAAGAGGATATGAGCAGTACATTCTGATAATGACTGCCGGTTATTCCCGTAACCGTTAATATTACGGCATTGAGGTGAATTTAATGAGAGTAAGTGTGGTTGGCTGCGGCGGCATTTCAAAATGCCATCTTGAAGAGCTTAAAAAGATTGATGATGTTGAGATATCATCTGTGGTTGACATAAAGCACGACAGAGCCGACTCTGCGGCAAAAGAATATAATTGCCGTGCGTACTATGATTTTGACAGGATGCTCGATGATGACGAGCCGGACTGCATACATATCTGTACTCCGCATTATCTCCATGTTCCTATGGCTATAAAGGCTCTTTCGCGGGATATCAATGTCCTTTGCGAAAAGCCGTGCGCCATAACCGCTCAGTCGCTTGCAAGTCTTAGACTTGCTCAGAGTATGAGCCTCGGAAAATTCGGAGTCTGCTTTCAAAACAGATATAACAAGTCGGTCGTTCTGATGAAAGCTATTATCGACAGCAAAAAATACGGAACTGTCAGAGCCGTCAAAGCGAGCGTCGATTGGTGCAGGGGAGCCGATTATTACAGCGACGATTGGCACGGCACCGTCGATAAGGAAGGCGGCGGAGTCATGGTGAATCAGGCTATACATACTCTCGACCTCATGCGTTATATCAGCGGCAAAAAGCCGAGGAGCGTTATAGGCCATGTCTCAAACGACCATTTAAAGGGCGTTATTGAGGTTGAAGACACCGCTTGGGGACGATTTGAATATGAAGACGGAACTGTGGGAATAATTACTGCAACTACGGCTTTTGGCTGTAACGCACCTATTATGATTGATTTCTTCTGCGAGAAAGCAAAGCTCAGAATCGAGGGCGACAACGCGTATCTTATAAATGACGGAGTTGTTACTAAGCTTGATTCTGACGAAAAAGCCGAATGTATAGGTAAAAATTATTGGGGATCTGGACACGGAGCCTTGATAAACGATTTTTACAGATGCATAAGGGAAAATAAAAAGTTCCCTATCGACGCCAACGAGGGCGGCAAGGCGGTTGAGGAATTCCTTGCAATATACGGCTCGTCAGAGATTAGAGCAAGACAGTTTTTAAACAGGGGGTAACATTATGCAGATGACAATGAGATGGTTCGGTAAGGATAAAGATACCGTAACCCTTGAACAGATTAAACAGGTTCCGGGCGTGGTAGGCGTCGTTCCTGCGCTGCACAGTCTGCCTGCCGGCGAAGCATGGCCGCTTGATATGATAATGGATATGAAATCCGAAATCGAATCGGCGGGACTTACTATGGAATGTATCGAGAGCGTAAATGTTCACGAGGACATTAAGCTCGGCGCTCGCGACGCGGATAAATATATTGAAAACTACAAAACAAGTATAAGGAATCTTTCCAAAGCCGGAGTTAAGGTTATATGCTATAACTTTATGCCGGTTTTCGACTGGACGAGAACCGACCTTGCTATGGATATGGGAAACGGCGCAACCTGCCTGAGCTATAACGGAAAGCAGGTAGAGGGCAAAAGTCCGGAGGATATGTTCAGAGAGATTGACGATAACTCCAACGGATATGCTATGCCCGGCTGGGAAACCGAAAGAATGGGCGAGATAAAGGAGCTTTTTCAAAAATATAAGGATATTACGGCCGACGATATGTGGCGTAATTTAAAGCACTTCCTTGAAGAGATTATACCCGTTTGCGAGGAATGTGATGTCAAAATGGCAATTCATCCCGACGATCCGCCGTGGGATATCTTCGGGCTGCCGCGTATAATCAAGAATATCGAAGATATAAGGAAATTTTTGAAGCTTGTTGATTCTCCGTACAACGGACTTACTTTCTGCACGGGTTCGCTCGGCGCAAGCGCTGACAACGACTTGCCTGCTATGATTCGCGAGGTGGGAGACAGGATATACTTTGCACATCTCAGAAATGTAAAAATCCGTGAAAGCTGGTTCAACGAAACCTCACATCTTTCTTCCGACGGTTCTCTTGATATGTACGAGATAGTCAAAGCTTTGCAGGACTCAGGCTTCGACGGATATATCCGTCCGGATCACGGCAGAATGATCTGGGGAGAGGTTGCAAGACCGGGTTACGGACTTTACGACCGTGCTCTTGGCGCGGCATACCTCAACGGATTGTGGGAAGCAGTTGCAAAATCCAAAAAATGAGCTTTAAGCATATAACGAAAGGGCTTGATATATTATGAATAAGCACGAAAGTCTCAAAGGTAAAGTTGCGGTTGTTACAGGCGGCGGCGGAGTTCTCTGTTCAGGATTCGCAAAGACGCTTGCCGAACAGGGCGTTAAGGTTGCCGTCCTTGACCTCAATGAAGAAGCTGCAAAAAAGGTCGCTGACGAAATCGTAGCCGACGGCGGAACCGCTATCTCCGTAGGCTGTAATGTTCTCGATCAGGAAAGTATGAAAAATGCGCGTGATATCATCGCCGAAAAGCTCGGCACCTGCGATATTCTTCTCAACGGCGCAGGCGGTAACAATCCGAGAGGAACAACGACAAAAGAAACGCTCGAAAAAATTGATCTCGTACAGAAGGACGAGAATGTAAAGACTTTTTTTGACCTTGATCCTGAGGGAATATCGTTTGTATTTAATCTCAATTTTCTCGGAACCCTTATTCCTACGCAGATTTTTGCAAGAGATATGGCTGAAAAAGAAGACAGCTGTATCATAATGATTACTTCGATGAACGCATTCAGACCTTTGACGAAGATTCCCGCATATTCTGCGGCAAAGGCTGCCGTTGCCAATTTCACTCAGTTTATGGCGGTTCATTTTGCCGATATGGGCATAAGAGTTAATGCGATTGCTCCCGGTTTCTTCTCTACCAAGCAGAATAAAACGCTGCTTTGGAATGATGACGGAACTCCCACCGAAAGAACGGGAAAAATCCTCGCGGCAACACCGATGAAACGCTTTGGCGAACCGGAGGAGCTTTCAGGCGCTTTGCTGTTCCTTTGCGACAAGGAATATTCCGGCTTTGTAACAGGCACTACGATTGCTGTTGACGGAGGCTTTAACGCATATTCGGGAGTATAAACAGATATAGGTACGCCGCAATCGGATTACAATTCGTTTTGAATTGCTCTCTGAATTGCGGCAGCCTTTGAATAAAATTTAGAGGTTTTTTATGAACGATTTAGTAAGCGTAATAATACCGGTATATAATTTAGAAGAATATATTGGAAATTGCCTTAACAGCATTGTTTCTCAAACATATAAAAATATGGAGATACTTTGTATAGATGACGGAAGCACGGACGGGAGTGCCGAAATAATCAAATCAATGGCTGAAAATGACAGCCGCATAAAATACATATATCAGGCAAACGCAGGTGTTTCCGCCGCAAGAAACAAAGGTCTTGATATCTTAACCGGCGACTATGTGATGTTCGTTGACGGCGATGATTATATCCACCCGCAGACCGTTGAAATTTTTGTTTACGGCATTAAGAAAACCGGCGCGGATATTATCAACGCGCCTATTACACAGGTAAGCGTAATAAATAATAATTTTCCCGAAATAAATTGCCAAAATATTAGTATAGAAAATCAATATACCGATGATTTTATAAAAGATGAGGTTAAATCAGCGACTTCAAAAATCAGATGTGTATGTTCAAAAATGTTTAAAAAAGAAATATTATGCAATATGAGATTTGATAAAAACTATGTGTACGGCGAAGATACAATTTTTTTAATGAAGTTGTTTTCGGTTAGACAGTTACAAATCGCAAGCGTAAATATACCTCTTTATTTTTATTTTCAAAGAGCCGGTTCGGCAGTTCATCAGACTTTTAGGTTTGATAAATATTCGGGAGTTGAAGCATTTGAAAAAGAAATGCACAATTTTAACGGGAACAGCACTTTACAAGCTTTGGCTCTTAAATTTATATTTGAAACAATGAATATGTATGCCGATCAATCGGAATATACCGAATTCTATAAGCGGGTTATAAAGAATAATGCTGCAATTTCTAAAAGATTGCTCAAAGTTTATATGTCTTGTAAAGAAATTGATTCATTATCAAAAGTTTTATCTCTTTCAGGCATATATTTCCATAAAATATATAAAAGAGTCAGAATTATGATTGATCCGACAATGAAAAATTATTATGATACAATTAAGCGGCAAAACCAAAGAAAGGAAGTAATATGATGAATTTAAACATAAAAGATAATTGCGCATATGATATGATTTCTCTTGGTGAAATTATGTTAAGACTCGATCCCGGCGACGGCAGAATCAAAACCGCGCGCAGCTTCCGTGCATGGGAGGGCGGCGGCGAGTACAATGTTGCGAGAGGCCTTCGCCGTTGTTTCGGACTTAAAACCGCCGCGGTAACCGCACTTGCCGATAACGAGGTCGGAAGACTTGTTGAAGATTTTATGCTTCAAGGAGGAGTGGATACCTCTCTTATCAAATGGGTTAAATATGACGGAATAGGCAGAACTGTCAGAAACGGCCTTAATTTTACCGAGCGCGGATTCGGCATAAGAGGTGCCGTTGGAGTTTCGGACAGAGGAAACACAGCCGCGTCTCAGCTTAAAGCCGGAGATATAGATTGGGATTACATTTTCGGTACTCTCGGGGTTCGTTGGCTTCATACGGGCGGAATTTTTGCCGCATTGTCGGATACTACTGCCGATGTTGTAATTGAAGCTGTAAAGACCGCTAAAAAATACGGAACAATAGTTTCCTACGACCTTAATTACCGTCCGTCTCTGTGGAAAGACATCGGCGGTCAGGAAAAGGCACAGCAGGTAAATAAGGAAATTGCCAAGTATATTGATGTTATGATAGGTAACGAGGAGGATTTCACAGCCTGTCTCGGACTTGAAGTTGAGGGTAATGACGCAAATCTCAAGGAGCTGAATGTTGACGGATACTATAAAATGATTGAGAATGCCGTAAAGATTTATCCTAATTTCAAGGTTGTTGCTACAACACTCAGAACCGTAAAAACCGCAACTGTCAACGATTGGAGCGCGATTTGCTGGGCTGACGGAAAAATATATAAAGGTTTGGATATGCCCGGTCTTGAAATTTATGACCGAGTCGGCGGAGGCGACAGCTTTGCTTCCGGACTTGTATACGGACTTATGACTTACGGTGATCCTCAGACTGCTGTAAATTACGGTGTTGCCCACGGAGCGCTTGCGATGACTACACCGGGCGATACATCTATGGCAAGTAAGACTGAGGTTGAGAGAATTGTGAATGGCGCAGGAGCCAGGGTACAAAGATAAGGAGGGTACTAACTATGGATAAGGAAAGAATATTGACAAGAATTCAGGATTGCGGAATAGTAGCCGTAGTTCGTGCAGAGAGTACAGATGAGGCAGAGAGAATAGTTGACGCCTGTATGGAGGGCGGAGTTGCGGCTATTGAGCTTACCTTTACAGTACCTCATGCAGATAAGGTTATAGAGTCGCTTGCGGCTAAGTATGATCCGGAAGATATCATTCTCGGCGCAGGAACGGTTATGGACGC
>JAQXHF010000014.1 GCA_029007095.1 Clostridia bacterium
TACGCTCGCTGTTCTGTGACATTTCAAGAGCAGAAGTTGCAACACCGCCGGCGTTGGCTGCCTTGCCGGGAGCGAAAAGAATTCCGTTCTCGATGAGGTAATTTGTAGCTTCAAGAGTGGTAGGCATATTAGCGCCCTCAGCGACTGCGATAACACCGTTTGCAACGAGAGTCTTTGCGTCATCAAGAGTAAGCTCATTCTGCGTAGCGCAGGGGAGAGCGACATCACATTTAACCGACCAAACGCCCTTGCCTTCGTGGTACTCTGCATTAGGTCTGTAATTTACATATTCGGTGAGTCTTGCTCTCTTTACTTCCTTAACCTCTTTGAGAGCCTTGACATCAATTCCGTCGGGATCATAAATCCAGCCTGTTGAATCGCTGACTGTAACAACCTTTGCGCCGAGCTGTTCTGCCTTTTCTACGGCATAGGTTGCAACATTACCTGAACCTGAAACGCATACAGTCTTGCCGTTTATGCTGTGACCGTTGCATTTGAGCATCTCGTTGGTAAGGTAGAGAAGTCCGTATCCGGTAGCCTCGGTTCTTGCAAGCGAACCGCCGTATGACAGTCCCTTACCGGTGAGAACGCCCTCGTAAAGTCCCTTAATCTTTTTATATTGACCGAAAAGATAACCGATTTCACGCGCGCCTGTTCCGATATCACCTGCGGGAACATCGGTATCGGCGTCAATATATTTGGAAAGCTCTGTCATAAAGCTCTGGCAGAAGCTCATAACTTCGCGGTCGGATTTACCCTTAGGATCGAAGTCTGAGCCACCCTTTGCGCCGCCTATGGGCAGACCTGTAAGGGAATTCTTGAAAATCTGCTCGAAACCGAGGAATTTGATAATGCTGATATTTACTGACGGATGAAGTCTGAGTCCGCCCTTGTAAGGTCCGATAGCATTATTGAACTGAACGCGGTAACCTGTGTTAACATGAACCTTACCGTTGTCGTCGATCCAAGGAACGCGGAACATAATCTGACGATCCGGCTCAACCAGTCTTTCAAGTACAGCATTATCTCTGTAACGCTTTTCGTTTGCCTGAACAATAGGTTCAAGAGAGGTGAGAACCTCTTTTACTGCCTGCAAAAATTCCGGCTGTGAAGCATATTTCTTTTCAGTAGCTTCGATTACTTCCTGTACATAACTCATAAAATAAAAACTCCTTTTATAATAACGGCCCTTAATCGTAAATAATGCGGTTATGTGACCGAAAAATACTTTAAACATCTAATTTTAAATCATTTTCTTTAATCCAACCGATTTTTCTCAAAATCAGCGAGAAAACCCAAGTAAGAATTGCGGGTAAAATGAAGCTGATAAGAATAAGCCCTGCAATGTCAAAAGCCGATATTGCGGATTTTGCACCGCTTGCTATATCGTTTATCCAGCCTGTGTAAACTCCTATCTGACCTACAAGACCGCAGGTACCCATGCCGGAGGAGACAGCAGGACCGTTCATTTGCAATTTAAAAATACAGGTTGCGATAGGCCCTGTAATAGCAGAAGCAAGCGTCGGCGGTATCCATATGCGAGGATTTTTAACTATATTTCCCATTTGAAGCATACTTGTTCCGAGTCCCTGTGAAACGAGTCCGCCCCATTTGTTTTCGCGGAAGCTCATTACCGCAAAACCTACCATCTGAGCGCAGCAACCGGCAAGCGCCGCGCCTCCTGCAAGACCTGTAAGGCCGAGTGCGGCGCAGATTGCGGCACTGCTTATCGGCAGGGTTAAGGCTATTCCGACTACTACCGATACAATAATTCCCATAAAGAACGGTTGAAGCTCGGTTGCCCACATTATGGCATTGCCTGCCAGACTTGCGGCCTTGCCGATATATGGCGCGAGAGCCATGGAAAGCAGACAACCTGAAATTATAACGGTGCAGGGCGTAACAAGAATATCAAGCTTTGTCTCCTTACTGACAGCCTTACCGAGTTCGGCGGCAATAATAGTTATCAGCAATACGGCAAGCGGCCCTCCTGCACCTCCGAGGTCATCGGCGGCATATCCGACGGCGGCAAGCGAAAACAAAACAAGCGGGGGAGATTTGAGCGCATATCCGATAGCTATTGCCATTGCCGGACCTTTAACAGCACTTGCAAAACCGCCTATCGTTTCAAGGAATTCTACATGAAGCTGCGTTCCGATAGTTGAAAGAATTGTTCCGACCAAAAGGGAAGCGAAAAGTCCCTGTGCCATTGCGCTCAAAGCTTCGATTCCGTATCTTTTAGCGGAAATTTCAATATCTTTGCGCTTTAAAAATGCTTTGATTTTATTCATGTATCTCACAAACCTATTATTTTGAAGTTTTAAATGTTGCTATCAAACAGTCTTTTGATTTATTATGCCAAAATCCGTTTGCATAAATATTAACGGCGTAATTACTGTCGGGATCGAGATCGGTGATATCCACGGATAATTCCTCCGGCATATCATAAAAATAATATTCCGACCATATATTTAATTGTTTGACGATATCACCGTTTGAGTCGCGGACAAGAATATCGTAGTTGTCAACATAATCCTCGTCAATTTTCGCCTGAGAAAAGGTTACTTTGCAGGAGGTAGGAGTAATATCACTGAAACTGATTTTTGTGTTTTTATCAAAATACGGTACGATATCGGTTTTGTATCTCTCGTTTGTATAAATGAATGAGGAAGGCTCCGACGGAGTATCTATTTTCCAAACATAGGGGAAGAAATTGCCTGTGATTACATCATAGGGATAGATTCGTACTCTGTTGTCCTCACTTGCTTCAACGATAAGCATTTGAGCAGCCTTTCCCTTACCGTAAGGAAATGTTCCGCACGGCTTGTCAAATTCGTCTATTTCAAAATAGCTGAGAGTACCTGTTCCGAGACAGGTAAAATGCTTCTGATTTATACTGCGCGGATCATTTATCGGAGCGTGTGAATGTCCGGAGAAATTTATCATCTGCGGATAATCCATATAAACGAGGTTCAGATCTTCCTCGCCCCAGTTAAGGCTCGACAGAACCGTGTCGCAGACATGAGGATGCTGAAAAACGAAAATCGGCTTTTTCCTGTCCTCTTTGGCGGCGGACTTCAACTGCTCTCCTACCCATTTCTGCTTCTCTTCATAGAAGCGGCATTTCTCCGACGGGGAGAGGGAAATGAAGTGAAAACCGTTGATAACCTCGTGAACATCAACGGGAGCGCCGAATATATCGGTAAATCTTTTTTTAGCCGTTTCAGGCTCGCCGTGGTACTCGTGACTTGCAATCGAAAGGATTGTTTTTGTTTCGTTGTAGTTCACATTATCATCAAGAATTTGCTTTGCGGCTCTCATTTGAATTTCAGTTCCGCTGTTCGCAAAGTCACCGACGACAACAATAGCGTCAAGCTTATTATAGCTCTCTGAACTTTTTGCAATTTTATAAGCGTCTCGAATGGCCGAGGCAAAGCGCTCGCGCTCAACGGTCGGTTCGTCTTTTATATGAATGTCGCTGACCACCATAAATCTGAGCGACGGGATAAAATCTTTAAAATCAGCAGAAGTGTTATTAGACATTTTCATACCTCCGAAAAAAATTTCTAATATTATATAACATTAAAGCGATAAAGTCAATGATTTGATTTGAACAAAAACTTATGCTATAATATTTTAACAATATAATAATAAGGATATGAGGTTAGTTTGAGCAGACCGACTGTAAAATCAAAGAAAAGAGATAAAAGGATAATCATTGCCGCTTGCATAATGGTGGCGGTGTGTTTCCTTGCGGCCGTTAAACTGCTGTCAGGCGCGGTAGACCAGTATTATGAGAAAAAAATGACCGTCTGCATTGACGCAGGCCACGGCGGAAGCGACAGCGGAGCTACTTCAACCGACGGAAAGCGGAAAGAAAAGGACGACAATCTCAACTTAGCTTTAAAGGTCAGAGATAAGCTCGAAGCTATGGGAGTCGAAGTTATAATGACGAGAGACGACGATACTTTTGTAGAGCTTAAACAGCGGTGCAAAATTGCAAATAAGAGCAGATGTACGCTTTTTGTATCTCTGCACAGGAACAGCTCTGCTACGGGAACGGGCTTTGAAGCCTGGGTGTCAAAAATTCCCAAGAGAAACGAGGAAGAGCTGGCGGAAAAAATGCTTGAACGGCTCAGCCAAACGGGAGGAAGCAACAGGGGAGTCAAAAAAGGTTACCGTAGCGCAACCGCGAATAATTATTATGTCAACGCGAACACCAATATGCCGTCAATACTGCTGGAAGTCGGATTTGTTTCGGACGATTCGGATAATAAAAACTTTGACAAGAACATTGATGAGTATGCAAAAATCATAGCGGAAGAAATATATTCTGAAGTTAGTTGAAATAAATCAAAAAAAGTCTTGATTTTTTTGTAAATCTACTGTATAATATGTGCTGTTACATATGCCGGTGTGATGGAATTGGCAGACGTGCTGGACTCAAAATCCAGTGGTAGCGATACCGTACCGGTTCGACCCCGGTCACCGGCACCAAATCGGTAAGAATCGAAAGGTTCTTGCCGATTTTTACTGTTAATTGTGATTTAAAGACAGAATGATTATTTTCGGCAATTAAATTTATTCTTTTTGTATTTACTTTTATACCTTTATATATTATAATTACAAACAGTATGAATATAATGTTTCAAAGCAATGGCGCTTCAAAAAAGAAGCGTCACTTTATTTTTATAAAGAGGAAAATGTTGTGAATAAAAGAAAACTGTTGAGCGTCGGAATCGACATCGGAACAACTACCACTCAGATTTTGTTTACGAGCCTGACTATGGAGACAGGCGGCGGCTTCGGTTGTGTGCCGAAAACGGAAATAACCGATAAGGAAATCCTTTACAGAAGCCCCGTTTATTTTACTCCGCTTAAAAATGATTGCATAGACGCGGAAGAAACTGCAAAAATAATTGAAAAAGAGTACAAAGCTTTCGGTATAACCCCCGAAAAAATCGACACGGGCGCAGTAATAATAACGGGAGAGAGTGCAAGGCGTAGGAATGCTGCCGAGGTGATAGCGTCCGTTTCGGAGCTTTGCGGCGATTTTGTTGCAACGGCGGCAGGTCCCGACCTCGAATCATATCTTGCCGGCAAAGGCTCAGGGTGCTGTAAAATTTCTCAGGAATCAAAATACAGAGGGAAAACCGTATGCAATATCGACATTGGCGGCGGTACATCAAATCTCGGTGTTTTTATGCAGGGTAAAGAGGTTTGCTCCGCCTGTCTTAATATCGGCGGCCGCCTTATAAAATTAAACGACGGTAAGATTACATATATTTCAGAAAAAATTATTCCGTTGCTTGTAAAAAACGGTATTTATATTTCCGTCGGAGATAGCCTGACGCAGGAGCTTTGCCGAAAAATATGCAGAATTTTTGTTGCAATTCTGGAATCTGCCTGCGGACTTTCCGACACTAATGACGATGAGAAAATGTTGCTTTGTACGCCTGCATTGCCTCTGAAACCGGATTATTTTACCTTTTCGGGAGGCGTAGCGGATTGTATGCAGGGCGCCGAGGATTTTCGTTACGGCGACATAGGGCCGTTCTTGGGACAGGCTTTGAACGATTCGCTGTTCTCTAAGGAAAAAAGGGTAGTCGAAGTTGATGAAAGAATGCGAGCTACCGTTATCGGCGCGGGAAGCTATACTCTGAGTCTTTCGGGCAGTACGGTTTTCATAAATAACATAGATTTTCCGATTAAGTCGGTTCCGGTTGCCTTTGTGGATTTTGATTCACGGGACAAAATTGACCTTTTGGGCGACGAAGTTAAAAAGAAGCTTGAAAGCTTCGGGCGGATTTACGGTAAGTGCGCCGCAATAGGCTTTGAGGGGTACAAAGCTCCGTCTTTTTTTGAAATCGAGAAAACGGCAGAAATATTATCGGGAGCAATCGACAAAAATCAAAGACTTATAATCCTTATGCAAAAAGATTGGGCAAAGGCTCTCGGACAGGCACTTGCAAGGCGACTCGGCAGAGAATTTCCGATTTTGTGTGCAGACGGTATCAATGTAGGCGACGGAGATTTTGCCGATATCAATTCTCCTCCCGACGGGACAAATTCGATACCGGTTATAATAAAAACTTTGGCTTTCGGGTGATTAAAATGAACTTAAAATGTATAATATACGGTGAAAGATTTTCTTTTGATTCCGTCAAAGAGGTTTTGGCAAAAGCGAACGAAAAGAAAAGCGGCGACGAGCTTGCCGGCGTTGCGGCCGATTCTCCGAAAGAAAGAATGGCGGCAAAGCTTGTGCTTTCGGAATTGACCGTAAAGGAGGTTACGGAAAATCCGGCTGTTCCTTATGAAGAGGACGAGGTAACGAGAATAATTCTTGACGATCTTGACAAAGAAATTTATTCATCCGTTTCGTCGCTTACTATCGGTGAGCTTAGAGAGATGATTCTGTCTTACGAATACGATTCGGATAAGCTGCTTAGGCTTTCCAAAGGATTGTCAAGCGAGGTTATCGCCGCAGTTGCTAAGCTTATGGGAAATCTCGACCTCATTTACGCCGCTAAAAAGATTTACCCGACCGCGCATTGCAACACAACGATAGGCGGAAAGGGCATTTTTTCATCACGGCTTCAACCGAATCATCCTACGGATAATGTTAAAGGTGTTACAGCTTCTCTGCTGGAGGGTTTGAGTTATGCCTGCGGTGACGCTGTACTCGGTCTAAATCCTGCCATTGATACGGTTGAAAGTACAACTTCGATTCTCAAACTTCTTGACGAGGTTAAGAATAAATATGATATTCCTACTCAAATTTGCGTACTTTCGCATATTTCCACAAAAATGAAAGCGGCGGAAGCCGGCGCTCCGATTGACCTTTGCTTCCAAAGCATAGCGGGTAGCGAAAAGGCTTTAAACAGCTTCGGAACGAGTGCGTCAATGCTTAGTGACGGACTTAAAATGATGGAAGAAATTTCAAAAGCCGAGGGGCCGGACTATATGTATTTTGAAACAGGTCAGGCTTCGGAGCTTTCCTCGGACGCGAATTTCGGAACAGACCAGCAGACAATGGAAAGCAGATGCTACGGACTTGCAAGGCATTATCATCCGTTCCTTGTGAATACGGTTGTAGGCTTTATGGGGCCTGAATATCTTTATGACGGCAAACAGATAATCAGAGCCGGACTTGAAGATGTTTTTTGCGGAAAGCTTCACGGTCTGCCGATGGGTTGCGATTGCTGTTATACAAATCACGCAAAAGCAGAGCAGAACGATATCGACAGTCTTATAACGCTAATGGGTGCGGCAGGCTGTTCTTATGTAATGGGAATACCGTCGGGAGACGATATAATGCTTATGTACCAGTCAACAGGATTCCACGATATACAGGCAGTCAGAGAAATACTTGAAAAAAGACCTATCAGAGAGTTTGAAGAATGGGCAGAAAAAATGGAAATATTGAAAGACGGTAAATTCGGAGCAAGAGCCGGAGATCCTACAATTTTCAGATAACAGGTGAAAAAGATGTATTCATTAAATAAAAATTCTCTTGAAACAAATATAACGGATATACCGATGCAGGAATTTTGTCAATGCGAAACCGCTTCCGATTACGGAATGTTGGAGGAGCTGAAAGAGTCCACTCCGGCGAGGATAGGTTCGGGGCATTGCGGGGCGAGGTATAAAACTTTATGGTCGATCAGATTTCAAGCGGATCAGTATGCCGCCGCGGACGCGGTTTTAAAGGAATGTCCCAATGATGTTGCCCAAAGGCTCGGAATGTTTGAAATTCAGACAAGGTGCAGGGACAAATATGAGATGCTTACACGACCTGACCTCGGCAGACTTTTTGATGAGAATACTCAGAAAATTATCTCGGAAAAATGTGTTCATAATCCCGATGTTCAGATTTTTGTAGGCGACGGCTTATGCTCGCCGTCGGTTATGGCAAATGTTCCCGATATGCTTCCGACGATAAAGGCGGCTTTGGAGTTCGACGGGATTAAAATGGGAACTCCGTTTTTTGTCAGGTATTGCAGAGTAAATACCGTAAGAACGGTAGCGGAAATACTGAAACCCAAGGTAACTGCGGTTCTTATCGGAGAAAGACCGGGAATGTTGACGGCTAAAAGTATGTCGGCATATATTGCATACAACGCCGGTTATAATATGAGCGAATCAGACTATAATGTAGTGAGCAACATAAGCAGCGACGGTATGTCTCCTGTTGAAGCCGCCGCATATATTGTAGATATTATTAAGGCAATGCTTGAACAGAAAGTGTCAGGCTACGGTTTGAAATTATGAATAGTTATAGCTTTTATCAAAATAAAGAGTGTGAATTCTTCCCGTGTCATGAAATTGATAACGAGGACGATTTCAACTGCTTGTTTTGCTTCTGTCCTCTCTATTGTTTTGGGGACAAATGCGGCGGAAATTATTTCTATCTGCCAAACGGAATAAAAAACTGTGAAAACTGTCTGAAACCTCATATCAAACAGAATTATGAAAAAATTATCGAAGAACTGAAAAATGCGAAAGACTTTAAATGCGAGTGATACAAAAAGGGGGCTGTAAAAAACATCCCCATCAATTTATGCTATTTCTCACAAAAAGAGTTTATTTTTGCTCATTTTTCATCGCGTTGAAGCCGATAGCAACCGTCCAGACATACGCGCAAGTTTTGGGTATCATCAGCATACCGACTGCGGGCACCGAGTCTGCAAACAGCACAACGGATATATAACACGCGAAGCTCAGCACAACCGTTAGCCACAAAAATTTAAAACGGGAGTCATTTGTTTCTTTTGCGCTTTTGTAAAACAGAACTATTATAATCGCTCCGAGGATTGCAAACGGAATGTTGCGGTAAATTCCCCATGAAAGCGGAGCGTCGGCGCTTAGCCACTTGTTCTGCGGCAAAAGGCAGAGAACTACGCGCATAACTGCAAGCGCCCAAATTGCCACCGTCAGACCTTTGCGTTCTTTTACATTGTAGCGAATTCGCCATACATAGTAAAGTATAACATAAAACGCGGTCATCGTTATTGATGTTATGAGCTTACCCGCGCCCAAAGCTGCCGTGTAGCTTTCAAGTCCTGTTGTGCAAAGCGCAATGGCGCGCGGAACAAGATGAAATGAGTCACCCGCGCCGAGTGTAATCGCCATAATGCCGTAAAGTGTGTATTGCTTTCTCCCATTGCTTTTTGCAATCATTATAATGCCTAATGTTACAACGGTTACAAGATAAACAATGTCAAACAAGGTTTCAAAAATTGCTTGCATGAAAAATCCTCCTGTTAAATGTTTTATAAAATTTTATTAACGGTATTGATATCTATCGGAGTTACCGTTTTAATTTTTTTGTTATAAATAAAAAGAAACTATTAAAAACACACGGTAGCTTTTTGGATTTTTCAGCAAATCAGTCTTATAAGAGTGAGCGGAAATCCGTTTGTCTTACAGTATGTGCCTTTTTTGCTTTTGTAAGATTCGTAAAGCCTTACCCATTATCACTTGCCTGTGTTTATTATATCACTATTATTGCGTTTGGCAATACTTTAAAACCGAACTGCCGTTGTTCAACGGCGGCATATTCTGACCGTGAGGAATACGAAGAATGGCTTGATTTTCTTGAAAAAGGCGGAACGACGGAAGAATACCAAAAATTAAAAACGCAAAAACCATTGACAAATCCGGGAAAAGGTAGTAGATTACCGGTGGATATTCAGCTATTTGCAAAAAAGCTAATGATTTTAAAACGGTTGTTCTTCCTCCAAAGGAATATGGTCATGTTATGCACGAAGTATCAACAAATTTAACATAAGAACAATCCCAGCGACATATTTTTAGCAAAGCAATAGGTGATTATATTTATACTGTTGAAAATAAAGGTTTCGGTAATTATAGAATAATTAAAAAGGTAGAGATTAGTGAGGATTTGTGATATGGACGAAAGATCTAAGGTGAAGAATGAGTTAATTGAAAAGCTTAAAACCATATCAGAGGACAAAGATTTTTTGTTGTCGGTCATCAATTCAGTAAAAAGTATGAATGATAGAAAAGCAATTATTGAATATATTGACCGAGGTGAAGAAGTAACCTATGAAAATTTAATTCTATTATCTTTAAGCATTTACGAGTTAAGGGAAGAGGATAAAGATTAAGCACTTTGCGTTTTGCAAGGTGCTTTTCTTATGTTAAAAAACAATTTTAATGTGCATATTTTAAGAAAAGATGCGCATTAACTCAAACAAACGATTTAAGCACCCTTTGGGGCGTTTTTTATGCAAAGGAGTGGAAAAATGTCACATATACATAACATAAATGACGGCGACGCTCATTTTGTGATTGATCCTGCGACAAGAACTATCAAAAACGGATCGGGCAAAAGCGCCATCGTGCAGAACGATCACAAAAGAGTAAAAGTAAATTCCCAGACTGTTTTGTGGTAGTCCGGGAATTTTGATGCCTGATTTGCTGATTTTGACTTGAATTTTGACTTGCATACTTGCATTTTTATCGGTAATTTACGGTATTTGCGAGCATATAAAGGAATCAAAAAATAAGAAAAAGCCTTATTTATCAACGATTTTGTTGATAAATAAGACTTTTTTGATTTGGTGCGGATGTTCATAACGGATTTAAAACGCGAGTGAAAAACCGCAAAAAAGAAGAACCTCAACTACGCGTACGCGTGTCGAGGCTCTCGACTGGTCGGAGTGGCGGGATTTGAACCCACGGCCTCTTGGTCCCGAACCTATCCCCCGTAGAATATAAGTTATGCTGAAATCCCCAAAAGCGTTGATACACCTTGTTTTTTAGCACTTTTATTATACCACAAAAGCACACAGAGATCAAGGAAAAAGTACGCAAAAAATGAAAAAAGTGTGCTTTTTGTGTGCCTGAAATCAGAGGTCAAAACCGTTGATATATAGCCATTTGCGATAGTTTATAAAAGGAAAAATTAAAGAGGTTGTGTGCTTTTGCTGACCTCTTGGCTCAGGAAAATGCGGCGGTGATGAAAATGAGGAATAAAAAGCTTTGTTTTTTGCCTTTTACGGTGTTCTGCAAAACAGAAACAACACAATGAATTGTAACAGAATGAAAACAGAACAAATAAATTCAATGCAAATTTAACCGTTTTTATTGCAAATTTGCTGATATATTTCATTTGCAAGTATATTTATTTGGAATTTAAAAATCTGCATTAATTTTTACGCAAATTCACTGAAATCCTTGCAAAATCAACAAATTTAAATAAATTTCAATTATTTTCGTTGAAATACTTGACAATATATATATATATATATATATATAATTGTTTGTACAGTTTTGTGCTTTTTGCACGGCTGTATATTTTTATTTTTGGAGGAAAAACCGATGAGAATTATTCTTGACACAGACAAAAAACAGATTATTGTTCCTTGGAACTATCAGCAGAAACTTGACGGAATC
>JAQXHF010000015.1 GCA_029007095.1 Clostridia bacterium
TTCCTTTCTATACTCGAAGATACCGGATATATGGCGCGAATCGCTTTTGTAATGGATAAACTGCTAAGGAAAATAGGACTTTCTGGACGAAGCATAGTACCGTTGCTTATCGGCTTCGGATGCAGCGTACCTGCTATTATGGCAACGAGAACGCTGTCCTCCGAGCGTGACAGAAAGATGACGATTATGCTTACTCCTTTTATGAGTTGCAGTGCAAAGATACCGATTTATGCGGTTTTCGCGGCGGCGTTTTTTCCGAAATACAGGGCGCTTGTTATGCTCGGAATGTATGTTTTTGGCATCATAGTCGGAATTATCTGCGCGATAATTCTTGATATGACCGTTTTTAAGGGCAATCCTGTTCCTTTTGTAATGGAACTGCCAAACTACCGTTTTCCGTCGGCAAAAAGCGTTGCGCTTCTGCTTTGGGACAAGGCAAAGGATTTTATTCAGCGCGCATTTACCGTAATCTTTGTCGCAACGGTTATAATTTGGTTCCTGCAATCCTTTGATACGCGGCTTAATTATGTCAGCGACAGCACGGACAGTCTGCTTGCGTTGCTCGGCAGATTTATCGCTCCGATATTCAAACCGCTCGGCTTCGGAGATTGGCGCGCTTCAACAGCGCTTATATCAGGATTTGTAGCAAAGGAATCGGTTGTATCAACATTAAAAGTTTTGCTCGGCGGAACGATAGAATCTTCGCTTCATACTTTGTTTACGCCTGTTGCGGCGGTCAGCTATCTTGTATTTACCCTTTTGTATTCTCCCTGCGTGGCTTCTATTGCCGCTGTCAAAAGAGAAATGAATTCAGGTGTAAAAGCCGCCGGTTTTGCAATACTTCAATGCGTAATAGCATGGATTGCGGCGTTTATAGTTTACAGCTTCGCCAGAGTTGTTGTATGAGGTGACTGAATATGACTCCTACTGCTGTTGTGTTGATAATACTTGCAGTTTGGCTTGTTGCGGCGGTCATATGGATTTACAGGCAAAAGAAAAAAGGAAAGTCTGTAAGCTGCGGTGGAGACTGCTCCAAATGCTCGGCTGAATGTAACAGTAAAAAAAGCAGATAGAAATATTATGAGCGCTGCCGTGACTTTTACAAATCTGTGACGCGGCGAAATCATAAATTCATTAAAAAATAAAAACACACAGGTTATCTTTCTTACTGACTGTAAGCGAAAATAGCCTGTGTGTAATTTTTATTTAATTATCAATAATTCTCGGCGTGAATTTCAAAATAGCTCTGTGGATGATTGCAGGTCGGGCAAACTTCGGGAGCTGATGTGCCGACTACGATGTGACCGCAGTTGCGACATTCCCAAACCTTAACTTCGCTCTTTGCAAAGACCTCGGCAGTTTCAACATTTTTAAGCAAAGCTCTGTAACGCTCCTCGTGATGCTTTTCGATAGCGGCGACGAGGCGGAATTTGTGAGCAAGCTCTGTAAAGCCTTCTTCTTCTGCGGTTTTGGCGAAGCCTTCGTACATATCGGTCCATTCGTAATTCTCGCCCTCTGCGGCAGATTCGAGATTTTCTGCCGTATTTCCGATTCCGTTAAGCTCCTTGAACCACAGCTTTGCGTGTTCCTTTTCGTTTTCGGCAGTTTTAAGGAAAAGAGCGGCAATCTGCTCAAATCCGTCTTTCTTTGCTTTTGAAGCGAAATAAGTGTATTTATTTCTTGCCTCCGATTCGCCTGAGAACGCCGCTCTCAGATTTTTTTCGGTTTGTGTTCCTGCATACTTGTTCATAGTATTTTCCTCCTTTAATTATTATATAAAATATATAAAGCAAAAAACGCTTTATTCCGATTTATATTTTTACTTCCATTTTTGCGATTTTGTCGCGGTTTGGCGTAACATTTACGGAGTAATAAATATGGTAAATAACCTTACCGGGAGGCGCTCCCTGCGGCTTTTTCAGATTTTTAACAAGCGTATAGTCAACGGGTACGAGCTTTGCGTCACGCGCCTTGCTGTGATATGCCGCGATTTCTGCGGCTTCGACTATTGCCTCGTCGCTTATTTCACGGTTGTCGGAAACGATTATGACATGCGAACCGGGAAATTTCTGGGTATGAAGCCACATATCGTTTTTGGAGGCGGTTTTGAGCGAGAGCTTGTCGTTCTGTGTATTGTTTCTTCCGACAAGAACCTTAAAACCGTCGCTTGTTCTGTATTCCATAGGCGGCGACATTTTCTGCTGCTTTGACGGCTTCTTTTGCTTGTTTTTGATATATCCGCAGGATACCAATTCGTTGCGTATTTCTTCAATATCGGCTTGGGTTGACGCTCTTTCAAGACAGTCGGCAACGCTTTCAAGATAGGCGAGGCTCTGTTTTCCGTCGTCAATTAAACCTCTTAGCATTGTTTCTGCGGTTTTAGCTTTTCGGTATTCTTTAAAGTATTTTTGTGCGTTTGCCGCAGGAGATTTGGACGGATCGGCTTTAATCCTGATCGGATTGTTGTTGTCGTAATAATTTTCCAAATCATAGAACGGCGCGCCTTTTTCGAGTCTGTAAAGATTTGCGTTTATAAGCTCCGCGCTGATTCTGAGCTTCTCTCTGTCGGCACATTTTTCAAGCTCGGCTTTTTGAAGATTTATTTTTTTAGCCGTCCTTGAAATAAGCGAGTTAAGCAGTTTAATCAAATCGTGACTTTTTTGCCGTGTGCGCTCTATTCTGTCACATTCAAAATAGAATTCATCAAGAAGCCGTGAAAATGTCGGCATTTCCTCAACAGTATATTTATTGCCGTACTGTTCGATTTTCATAAAAGAAAAATCAACGGGTTTGCCTGTTTCGTCTTTTAAAATGTATGGCTTAGCGCAGGAAGCTTCCGGTGTTTGTTTGAGATTTTCTATTCTTTTTTGAATATAGTCAAGTCCGTCGTCATTAAGTTCTTCAACGGGAATCGAATCATAAATTCCTGCAAGCTCCCGACAGGTGAGCGGGGAAGCGCCTTGCAGAGTGTTAAGGATAGCGGAGGAAACATTTTTTGTCGGGTAGCTTTCCATAACCGCCATTATGTTTTCAACAGAGTGAGTCAATATATTCAGTTTGTTTTGCGGCGGAGGAGGGGAATAGGGAAAACCCGGAAGAATTTGCCTTACCGCAGATTGACTGAGATCGACTCTTTTCATCGAATCTACAATTTTTTGGTCGCCGTATATCAGAATTATGTTGCTGTATTTCGCCATTATCTCTATCGACAGGGTGAGCTTTACACGATCACCGATTTCATTTACGGCGCTGAAATCAATATATATAATTCTGTCAAGCTCTAACTGCCTTATATCGGTGACTGTGGCGTTGGCGAGCCTTTTACGCATAAGCATACAAAACATCGGCGGCACAGACGGATTTTCGGGAGGATGCTCCGTTATATGTATTCTCGGACTGTTTGCCCTGATGCTCAGAAGCAGCTTTTTAGCTCCGCCTCTGCCTCTGAGGTGAAAAACAAGCTCCTCACGCGAGGGTTGGTGTATTTTCTCTACCTTGTCTCCGATTATTTCGGCGGCAAGCTCCTGAACTGTGAAATTTAAAAAAATGCCGTCAAGTGCCATAGCTATCTCCAATTAAGGCCGAAGTTACGATATTGCGATTATCGGCCGTTGTTTAAATATAACGAATCGGATTCTTTTCCGAGGAATTTATAATTCTGACATCAGGGAAGCTTCCTTTAAGCCGCGATATAAGCGTATCAACAACCGGATTTTCCGTTTCAAAGTGACCTGCCGCAAAAAGTGAAATACCTTTTTCGATGAAGTCAAGAAAATCGTGGTGCGAAGCGTCTCCTGTGATAAACGCGTCTGCTTCAAATTCACCGAGAAGCGAACAACCCGAACCTGTGCATATAGCAACGGTTTCAATGGATTTACCTGCGTCGGCATAGCGTATATGCGCGCCGAGCTTCTCTGAAATATAAGCAGCAAACTCGTCGGCGGATTTTTTATCAATTCGGCCGATACGAATAATAGGATTGTCTCCGACTTCAACAGGTATATTCAGAAGTTTTGCCAAAGCGTCGTTTGTTCCTCCGCAGGCAATGTCGAGCGGAGTGTGACAGCAAATTGCGTTGATTGATTTTGAAGCAAGCTCAAAAGGAATTCCGCCTTTGACAACGCTTTTGATCGGACGGAAAATCACCGGATGATGACTGATAATAAGGTTTGCTCCGGCGTTTACTGCAAAATCTATCACCTCAGGCGTTACATCGAGGGTGACGACCGCCGCCGTTACCTCACATTCGGGATCGCCTATAAGAAGTCCGCTGTTGTCCCATTCCTCCTGAGAGGAAAAGTCTGCCGCCGAATTGACCGCGTTATAAAAATCATTTACCGTTGCCATTGACTTACCTCTTTTATAATTCTGTCTGCTTTTTTAATTTCTTCGCTGTCCGGCTCTCTTAATTTGAGTGCTTCGGCTCGTGTGCGAAGCCGTTTTAATTTCTTATCGGTGAAAGCTTTTGCCGGAGGAGAGTTTAATTTATAATATCCTCCGAGCAAGATTTCAGCTTCGCTGTGCTTGCAAATTTTGCCCGTATATTCCGCGGCGAAGGCAATGTAAACCTTTTCACCCTCAAAGCAAATTCTTTCTTCCTTTATCTCAAATCCGTTTTCCCAAAGGAATTTTCGCACATCTTCGTCATGGGACTGCGGTTGAAGTATAAGCCTCTTTGATTTATCATAAATCAGGTCGGATTTTGAAAGGATATCCGCTATAAGATTTCCGCCCATACCGGCTATCACGAAATCGTCCGCTTCATCGGGCATAACAGAACTCAGTCCATCGGAAATACGCAGTTCTACCTTGTCGGACAGACCGGCGGCAAGGACGGTTGCTTTTGCGTTTTCCAATGGACCTGATCTTAAATCTGCTGCAACGGCGCCGGGAATCTTACCGCTGATAATCAGCGAGCAGGGCAGATATGCGTGGTCTGTACCGATGTCGGCAACTCTTGAAGAGCGCCGAACCATATCTGCCGTCATACTGAGTCTCGGTGAAAGCCTTATCATTATTTGCTTGCAAGGAAAGCGTTGATATCAGCCGTAAGCTCGTCCGGATCAACACCGTGAACGGCACATGCCATTTCGAGAGATTCTCCTCTTGCGGACGGACAGCCGAGACAATGCATACCCATATTGAGGAAAAACTGTGCAGTATCGGGATCGGCGTCGAGTATATCGCCTATAAGCATATCTTTTGTAACTTCTGTCATCTTTAATGACCTCCATTCATTTTTACACTTTTGCAAGTAATAATCTACAAAAGTATTCAATTATATTATACACAAATTTTGCGAATTTTCAAGTGTAATACATTAAAATAGGATAATTTAAAAAATAAGGATTGAAAAAAATCTGAAAAATGGTAAAATAAATTATCAATCCGAAAAGAGGACGAACAATGAAAGTTACTTATAAGGCGGCGGCAAAGATAAATTTGATGCTTGATATTCTTACAAGGCTCGACAACGGATATCACAGCCTTTTTATGATTATGCAGTCGGTGGGACTTTACGATACCGTAAGTGTAGAAACTGCTTGCGGAGCGGATATAACGCTCACTTGTTCCGATAATAGACTTCCCTGCGATAGCAGCAATATTGCTTATAAGGCGGCATTGGCTTTCTTTGACGCTACCGGAGCGGAAAACTGCGGAATTAAGATTGATATTGATAAAAAAATACCGTTTGCCGCGGGAATGGCGGGCGGAAGCGCGGACGGAGCCGCAGTTATATCGGCTCTCGACGAAATTTTTGATACAAAGCTTACCTTGCGCGAAAAGTGCGCCATCGGGTTAAAGGTAGGTGCGGATGTGCCGTTCTGCCTGACAGGGGGAACTTGTCTTGCACAGAATGTCGGTGATGTTTTGTCACCGCTTCCCGATTTGGCAGATTGTTATATAGTCCTCGCCAAGCCTGAAAGGGGAGTATCTACCAAGGAGGCTTTTGCCGCTTTTGATAAGAATGACAGAATCCGTCATCTTGATACCTGCGGAATGTTGTACGCGGCTTCTCAGGGAGATTTCAACGGAATTTGCAAAAGAGCCAAGAATGTTTTTGAGCAGCTTATTGAAGTGCCTGAGAGGGTTCCGATTAAAGCCACTATGAACAGATATTCGGCTGTAACCGCCTGTATGAGCGGAAGCGGACCTACCGTTTACGGAATATTTGACGATGAATCTAAGGCGATAGCTTGCTCTCAGTCGCTGAGCGAGATTGTCAAAGAAGTGTTTGTCACAAAACCCGTCCGCTTAGGAGTTGAGAAAGTCTGAAACTTTAAATACAATCGCGGATAAGGAAATATTCTATAAAATTAAATCCACCCGAAGAAGAACGAAAATTTCTTTTTCGGGTGGATTGCTTTTGCTTTATCGGATTATTGCCATTGGAAAGAAACTGATTTCTTAGCAGGATTTACGGTATAATTCTTACCGTACTCATATTTAACGGTTCTGATATTCTTAGAAACATTGTGCTGGATTTCAGTAGTGTTTTTAAGTCCCTCGATGAATGCATACATCATCTCTTCGTCCTCGAAGTAGATAGTGGCGTCGAGTTTGAGCGTTGCAGTAGCTTCCGGGCTTGTGCCGAAGTTTTCAAGAGCGCCGGGAACGAATCCGGTGAGCCACCATGAGTAT
>JAQXHF010000016.1 GCA_029007095.1 Clostridia bacterium
CAATGTTTCTGACCGTTGGTGTCACAGTCTGTGACACTTCCACCCATAGCTTAAACTTAATATTTGCCTCAATAGCTCAGTTGGCAGAGCACGCGGCTGTTAACCGCGGTGTCACAGGTTCGAGCCCTGTTTGAGGCGCCAGAAATCCGTTCACGAAAGTGAACGGATTTTTTACATCTTTACTATCAACTACACTCTTCACTAAAAAGTTTACATTAACGGAATTTTATGTAAGAAGTGAGAGCGAATAGTGAAGAACGAGTCGTGGGTTTCATACAACCTTCCGTGTTGATTTAGTACGAGTTTTCTGCTATAATGCAATCAATGTGGAGATAATATATGAAAGATAAGGATGAAAATAATGAACCGGATTAAAAGAAATGTCATATTAGTTTTAATAATTGCAGTAATAGTTATATTGACTCCCTTAGCATTGCATCTTTTTATTTTTGAAAACACATATCTCTCAAAGGTTAGTAATGATGGATGGGCGGGCTTCTTTGGCGGCTATATCGGAGCAATAATTGGCGCATTAGCAACAATAGTCGCTATTAAGCTCGAATTAAATTACAACCAAAAACAACGCAAAATAGAGGCGGAAGAGAAGTATAAAGAAGAAATTAAAAATTTACGGCCATATCTTTGCTTTTATGAAACCAACTATTTCACCAACCAACATGGACTTAACTTAACGCTGGATATTAAAAATGTGGGATTTCATGCCGCGTGTGATATGTCAATTCACAAAATAAATCTTGATAAGAATGAATCCGGTCCAATATATAATAAACATACTGTGATTGGTGCAGGAGAAACGCGGCAAATAAATTTCTGTATTGATCTTGAAGAAACAGAGTTTTATCAATTCAAATTTGATGATATTCGCGGAGATTCATATAAACAAGATATACAGATAGTGTATAAGACAGCCAAAAACGGTCTGAAAGTTCCGGAGTATTTTTCAACATCGGAGCCGGAGCTGGTGGAAACAAAAGAAGAAAAAGAGAAAAGAATTAGTAGCATACGAACACTTTAAAAGTAAAAACGAAATAAAGATAAATTACGGCGGCAGGGAGTAATCCTTGCCGCTAATTCTATTACAAAAAATGCATAATATGTTATAATATTAAGTGAGACTTTTTCTGCCCTCATACGACTAATAAGTGAAAGGGATAAAAACAACCCTTTCGGAAAGGAGTAAGTCAATGGACAACGGTGCAAGTAGCTACCGCCGTTTCCTTGATGGTGATGACAAAGGAATAGCTGAAATCGTTGGAGATTACAAGGATGGTCTTATTCTTTATTTAAACGGGTATGTCAAAAATATTTTCGTTGCAGAGGAATTAACGGAAGATACCTTTTTTCGGCTGATAACAAAAAAGCCAAAATATAATGGTAAAAGCACATTTAAGTCTTGGCTATATGCAATCGGGCGAAATGTAGCGGTTGATTATATAAGGCATAATTCCAAAATACTCAATATCCCTATTGAAGACATGGAAACCTATTTGAGTGAGGAACAGAGTTTTGAACAATCCTACATAAAGGAAGAAAGAAAAATTATAGTGCACAAGGCACTTTCTGAACTTCCTGCTGATTACAGAAGCATTATTTGGCTTGTGTTCTTTGAAGGTTTTTCCAATGCAGAAGCAGCAATAATATTGAAAAAGAATAACCGACAGATCAAAAATCTCCTTTATCGAGCAAAGCAGTCTTTGAAATCAAAACTTGAAAAGGAGGGCATTATTTATGAAGAATTGTGATGAAATGGTAAACAGCCTACTCGAACGCAGAGATCGGTATGTTGCAGAACAAAAAAGAAAAAGAAAAATTATTATCCGTACAGCAACCTCAATGTGCTGTGTATGCCTTGTTGCTCTGTTGGGTTTCGGTATGTGGCAAGGTGGAATGTTCAACACAACACAGTCCGAAACATTAAATGATAACGCTGACACTCAAACATTTAAAAATGATGCGGATTTGAGTAACAAATCTTCTGTTACTGCAAATGATAATGTTGGGAATTATCCTAATAACTACATTCCTAACGGAAGCGAAAAGACTATGATTTCTTCGTTTAGTATAAACGGAACGCAGTCTGCTTCGTATGCGACACCGGAAAACGGGAAAGTCTATTTTTCGATACCGTTGCGTGAAGCAATGAATGAATATGGAGATAGTGTTCTGTACCGTGTTGTTGTTGATGTGTTCAATAACCGGGAACAGCTATCATCAGACAGCAGTCAAGTACAAGATGAGTGTGAACGACTTTCAGATATCGGATATGTAGTTGCCTACGAAACTGTTTTCGATGGAGAATCTTATCATTATTACTTTACCCTACACGCCACTTATGATGAATTGACAGAGTTTATTGCAAAAGAAAGCTATGGCTACTTTATGTTCTTGTATGATGAACGAGTAGAATCTAATGTTGAATAACCGATATCATCTAATGGCTTAGGACAATGATATCAGATACGCTACAAGGTACAAAATATTGCAGGATGTTTTACTGCCAATAATATATTCAATCCCGCAAGTAGGAAACTGCCTGTGGTTTGTTTTTTAGAAATGAAGTAGTTGTTTTCGCAAACATGAAGCAAAGGCTAACGCTTTTGTGAAGCACATATAAAATCAAGTGCCTTAGACACGCTTCATAGCTGACGGGATATTTTGTTTTTCATGCACCGCAAAGGTGTGCTTCATTTTCGGCACAAAATACTGTAAATCTTAAAATACCGCCTTATGCGGCTGTGTCGAAAGATTGTTCGTTTTATGATTTTTCACTATTACTAAAAAGCTTTCGTGAATGGTTTTTCGGTTAATATAATTAAATATTGCAGTAGAACAAAATTACACCTGAAATGTGAAATATATTCATAAAAAGACAAGCAAAATTATATGATTTTATGAAATAGAAAAATATATTGTCGGAATTAGATGCTATTATTTGCAAAAAACTTTTTGAATAAATTTAAAAAACTTTCGATGTTTTTACTTTCTATCTTTCAATCAAAGTAACTTTTCACTAAAATAATTATAGAGCATATTAGTCAATCCTTTCTATGATTTTCGTCACTTTCATTTTACAGGATTTTTCTGATATGCTCTACTGTTTTTATCTCTATTATTTACTACAACTTTTTACATAGACTATGAGTTTATTTTGATTTGTATTCTCGGTTAACGGTAAAAGTAAATTTAACTTAAAGCTTTAAGTGTGAATTGTTGAATAATGCGAAATTTGTTGCAACAAACAACTTAAAAATTTACGACTTTTATTACCTCGCGAAAGCGGAATTGACAGCAACAAGCATCGGAATTTGACAGCAACAGCGAGTTGCTTGATTATGTGAGAGACGCATCGTATAATATATATGAGGTGATAAACAGATGAAAACGAAAGACATCATACTTGAACTCCGAATGAAAAAAGGACTGTCGCAGGACGAACTTGCGGAAAAAGTATATGTTACCCGTCAGGCTGTATCCCGTTGGGAAAACGGTGAAACCATACCGAATACAGAAACCTTGAAGCTGCTGTCGAAATTTTTTGATGTTTCTATCAACACGCTTTTAGGTTCTCCCCGACAGTTGATTTGTCAATGCTGCGGAATGCCTCTTGAAGATTGCAACATTAGCAAAGAAACAGACGGCGCTTTCAATGAAGAATACTGTAAATGGTGCTATACGGATGGCGAATATACATACGACAACATGGATGATTTGATTGAATTCTGTGCGGATCATATGGCGAATGAAAGCTGTTCTTCCGAGCAGGTGCGAGCGTATATGAAAGAGATGTTGCCGAAGCTCAACTACTGGAAGCGATATACCGATATCGGCGGTAAAGAAAAATTTGATGAATTTAAAAAGCAAATTATCTGCGAATTCAATGATTTACAGATTGAGGGAATGCCGGAAGTCAAAGAACTGAATGCTCTTGTCGGCGGATATGTTAATCTTGAATATACGCTTCCGAATGGAAATCGGGTTAAATTTTTAGATGACGGAGCAACCTATCTCGGCAATCAGTTAGAATGTGAATTTGGCGGGGACAGGTGCTTTGGTTTGATTGCAAATATGGATTTCATTCTTGTGTGTACTTATGAAGAAAACGGAACAAATCCGGAGTTAGTTGTTTATAAGAAGAGATAAACAAAATTACTATATGAGATTATACAGGAGAAGCTATGGAAGAAAAGAAAACAATAACATTAGATTTAACGGATTGTAAATCTTTGGGTGAATTGCACGAGCGAATCAGAATAGCATTTGATTTTCCAGAATGGTACGGTGCAAATTTGAGTGCATTTGATGATCTTATGTCAACAGAATGCGATGGAAACGAATTGATAGTCAAAGGATATAATTCGATGAACGAAGATTTAAAAGAGTATTTTTCAAAGTTGATAATAATTTTGGATAAATTTGTAGAAGAAAGAGAGCATTACAGTAGTTTGTATAATCACATAAAACCATTTTCTTACCGAATCGAGAGTTAAATAAGCAGTTTGATTTTCGGTGGATATATCCGTTTGGTAAATTACTGTAATCTGTGACGATTTAATACTTAACATAATTTAAGACCGATATTCTATTTGAGTAGATTATCGGTCTTTTTAAGTGTGTCTGTCATGCGAGAATCCCGTTATATCGGGAATATATTGTGAATTTAAAGATATTATTAGCAATATTATTATTGACAATATATTGCCGGAGCTTTAAGCAGCCGGAATCCTTTTACGATTTATTATGCGGTTGCTTTGCTTGCATATTGATGTTGATGAGCGCGCTGCGGTTTATTGCAAAAAGAAGCTCGCATATAGTATTCTCGTCGGCTTCATAATCTGAGCGTATCCATTGTGTTATAATCCCGGAGCTTCCGTTGAGTATGTAGGAATATACATATTGCTCGATGTCCTTGGAAAATGATATTTCCAGGTTCTCGATAAACTGTATAATCGACTGCTGCATAAATCTTGAATGGAAAGTCGGATCTGCCGAATTTATAAGCAAGGTTCTGAAAAATTTGTCATTATCCTTGATGTACTTCAAAAACGAGAGAATATATCTGTGCGCGCCGAGGTCGTTTTCGGCGCCGATTTTTTCAAGATGCTCCTTAGTGGACTGCAAAAGCTCCTCTTCAAGCTCTATAAGCAAATCCTTAGGCTCGTTGTAATGCGCGTAAAATGTTGAGCGGTTCAACTCCGCTTTTTCGCAAAGCTCACGCACGGATATTTTGCTTATCGCTCCTTTTTGGTCGAGTAAATCAATAAGCGTATTTTTGAAAAGCATTTTTGAAAGCCGTGTTCGCTGATTATTTTTTGTGTTCATATATTATCACATCACTTTCTTTATTTATGTATGTTTTATATCAATTATTATATAAACTGATGATTGTTAATCGGACACTATGTTGTTATAATAAAAGTGTAATATAAAACTTGCAAATTGTCAAGTGAAAAGGAGAGCTAAATTATGACGAGAAACTTAAATTCTCCGCTTCTCAGAAGCAGGGTAAAAAGTGAAGATGTCCAGAAAACAGAAAAATGGTTCGGCTATCTTTTAGGCCCGGCAGGCGCGCTGTTGCTCAATGCGGTGCTTGCTACATACCTTAATGTTTACTACACCGATGTGTTGAAGCTCACAAGCGTTTGGGGCGGCGCATTTCTTGCTGTATTCCCGATAGTGTCAAAGGTTATTGACGCGGTTACAAATGTTTTGATGGGTTACATAATCGACCATACCAAAACTTCTCAGGGCAAGGCAAGACCGTGGCTTTTGCTCTCTGCTCCGCTTTTGACTATAACGGGAATTTTACTTTTTGTTGTTCCGAGCGGCAATCAAACGGTACAGATTATTTGGGTAATGCTTTCGTATAACCTTTTCTATTCGTTTGCGTACACGATATTCAATATGAGCCATAATCTTATGGTTCCGCTCTCGACAAGAAACAGCGAACAGAGAGGCTCGCTGTCGGTATTCAATCAGATTTCAACTATTATGATGAGCGGAATACTCGTCGCGCTTATATTCCCGATGGTTATTATGCCGATGCTCGGCGTTGATAAGTCAAAATGGATAATCACAATGAGCATACTTTCAATCATTGCACTTCCGCTCACTTTGCTTGAATATTACTTCACAAAAGAGAGAGTTACACTCGAAGATATCGACAAGCAAGAGGAAGAAAAAATCCCGTACAGGAAGCTGCTTAAAGCTATTTTTACCGATAAATATATGGTGCTTATATTTGTCTATTTCCTTGTTTATACAATAGGAACACAGTTCAAAAATCTCGGACTTGTTTATTTCTGCAATTATGTTCTCGGAACATATAACGACGGTACAACTCAGACCTTGATTTCGGTTATCGGCGGTATTCCGATGGGTATAGGTATATTTGCGGTATGGCCTCTCGCTAAGAAATTCGGCAAGAGAAATCTCACTATGGCGGGCTTTGTACTTTATTCGATAGGAAGTGCGATATGCTGGGCTTTCCCGACAAATATGGTTGTCGTCCTTATCGGTCAGTTTATAAAGAATATCGGAGGACTTCCGTGTTCATATGTGTTTATGGCTCTGTTTGCAGATGTTCTTGACCACCTTGAATGGAAGAATAATTTTCGCTGTGACGGTATAGCGATGTCTGTTTTCAATATAATCGCTGTATCGAGCGTAGGCGTAGTTACGGGCATATTTAATATGATGCTTGCAAAATCAGGTTATGTCGCTCCTTACTATAACGCGGCGGACGAGCTTATCGCCGTGCAAAGCGAGGCTGTTAAAAATGTTATAACATTCTCGTTTGTCGGACTTGAAACTATTACGGCTATTATTCTCGTTGTCATTCTTGCCTTTGTCGGCGTTGAAAAGGGACTTGCCAAAAAGCAGGCAGAGATAAAAGAGAGAAAAGGTTTGGCCGAGAGTAACGAAGCAACGGAGAAATAATTATGTCTGAACTTTTTGATAAAGATTTTTTATGGGGAGCAGCCACGGCTTCCGCGCAGGTGGAGGGCGGTTGGAACGAAAACAGCAGAACTCCGAGTATCTGGGATAATGCGCCGAAAGGCAGAATAAAAAACGGAGATAATTGCCACATTGCCTGCGACCATTTTCACAGATATAAAGAGGATATAGCTTTGATGAAAGAGCTGGGACTTAAATCCTATCGTTTCTCGGTAAGCTGGTCGCGCGTTCAGCCGAAAAAAGGAGAGGTCAGTAAGGAAGGGCTTGGCTTCTATATAGATTTGGTAAAGGAGCTTAAAAGCGCCGGAATTGAGCCGATTGTAACGATTTACCATTGGGATTTGCCCTTATGGGTACACGACGAAGGCGGCTGGCTTTCAGAAAAAATAATTCCTCTTTTTGAGCAATATACCAAAATAGTCGTTGACGCTCTTTCCGATGATGTGACCTATTGGATACCTATGAACGAACCGCAGTGCTTTATAATGCTCGGTTATGCTTACGCTGTTCACGCGCCGTTTAAATTCGGATTGTCCAATATACCGAAAGCGACGAGAATATGTATGCTCGCTCACGCGGCTTCGGTGAAAACTATACGCAAATATGCAAAAACTCCGCCGAAAGTCGGCATTGCAATGGCGGCTGGTGCAAATATCCCAAAAACAGAATCGTTAGCGGATATTGAAAAAGCGCGTAAAAAATCCTTTAATTCGGGAATCGGACTTATGAATAACAGATGGTGGTCCGATCCGATTCTGCTCGGTGAACCCGTAACCGCTTTCGGCGTTTTCAAAACCCACCGGGAAGATATGAAAGAGATTTATCAGAAGCTTGACTTTGTCGGTCTTAATGTTTATCAGCCTTACGGCGTTTCCAAGAGAAAGCTTGACGACAGCCAAAAAACAAGTATGGGTTGGGCTATTGACGGCAGAGTGCTTTACTGGACGATACGGTTCTATTACGATCGGTACGGAATTCCGATTATGATAACGGAAAACGGTATGGCAAACAATGATTCGGTCAGCTCCGACGGAAAGGTTCATGACGAAAAAAGAATCGGATTTATGAAAGATTATCTCGGTTCCATAAAGCGCGCAGTCAGCGAGAATATTCCCGTTTTAGGCTATCAGTATTGGTCGCTTATGGACAATTTTGAATGGGCAGAGGGATATGCCCCGCGCTTCGGAATAACATATATCGACTATACAACGCAGAAAAGAATCATAAAGGATTCAGGATATTATTATAAAAAGGTAATAGAAACAAACGGAGAAATACTATGAAAGCAGTTAATTTAAAAACAGAATATTTGAAAAATCCTATCGGCATTGACATTACCGAACCTCGCCTATTTTGGAACTGCGAGGGCGGAATAAGTCAGACGGCTTACTCTATCCTTGCCGTCGATGAAGCAGGAAACGAGCTTTGGAATACCGGCAAGGTGGAAAGCGCGCAAATGGCTCATATTAAGTGGGGCGGCAAAGAATTAAAGTCGCGCACAAGAGTTATATGGAAAGTTAAGCTCTGGGACGAAAACGGTAAATCCGGCGGTTGGAGTGAGGACTCATTCTTTGAAATAGGGCTTCTCAGACCTTATGGCTGGCAGGGTAAATGGATAACGGGAAGCTATTGTCCCGACAGTTCCTTATATGATAAAAAGAAAAAAATCGGCAAGTCGTTTCTTCTTCAAGGCATTGACTTCCTTGCGGAAAGCAACAAACCCGAAAATATCAAAAGATATCCTGTTGACTGCTTCAAAAATAATTTCATTATCGAAAAATCGGTTAAAAAAGCAAGACTTTACATCACGGCCTGCGGCATTTACGAAGCGAGAATTAACGGCGAAAAGGCAGGCAATTTTTGCCTCGCTCCCGGCATTACGGATTATACTAAGCGAGTACAGTATCAGACCTATGATGTCGCCGATTTGTTGAGAAACGGCGATAATGAAATTACGGTCGAGCTTGCGGACGGTTGGTACAGAGGCTCTGTCGGAGCTTGGGGACTTAAACAGGAATATGGCTGCGAAACGAAATTCATAGCTCAGCTTGAAATAGAATTTACGGATAAAACGAGCAAGATAGTCGTCACCGACAGCTCTTGGCGTTGGAGCAATGACGGAGCTATTCGCTTTGCGGATAACAAGGACGGCGAAAAAGTTGACGCGAACAAAGCGCCTACATACAGATCGAGGGCAAAAGAAACTTCGCACAATGTTATGCCGACCGCGTCAAATAATGTAGCAATAGTTGAAAGAGAACGCTTTAAGCCTGGAATTATAACGACTCCGAGCGGTAAGACGGTTCTTGATTTTAAACAGAATTTTGCAGGATATATTGAATTTAATCTGACCGCAAAGAAAAATCAAAAAATCTTTATGCGATTCGGAGAGCTTCTCGACGAAAACGGAGAGTTTACTCAAAAGAATATTCAATGCAGTAATAAGCATATAACTACGCCGCTTCAACAGATTGATTACACCTGCAAGGAGGGCGAAAATCACTACAAAACCAAGTTTGCGATATTCGGATTTCAGTATGTCCTCATAGAAACCGATGTGCCTTTTACCGCCGATGATTTCACAGGCATTGCGGTATATTCGGATATGGAGCAAACAGGATTTTTCGATAGCTCCAATGAGCTTCTCAACAAGCTGTTTAACGCAACGATTTGGTCAACGAAGAGCAACAGCGCGGATTTACCGACCGATTGCCCAACCCGTGAACGCCACGGATGGACGGGCGACGCACAAATCTTTTTCCCAAGCGCGTCATATCTTTTTGACTATGCGACATTTTCAAAGAAGTTTTTGAACGATATGTATGATTGGCAGCAGAAAAACGGCAAGCTGCCGCAAATTGCACCTCCGGGCGGAATAGACTTCTTTATGAGCTTTATGAACGGCAGCGTCGGTTGGGCAGATGCAGGTATTATTATTCCGTATTATTTTTGGAAGAAGTATGACGACGCCGATATTTTGAATGAATATTATTACAGAATGAAAAAATATGCAGAGTTTATGATCAGCCGTGTCGGCAAAAACGCTCTGCTGTCAAAACCGCACAAGGTCAAGGGCGGAAACAGAAAATATGTTGTAAACAAAGGTCAGGCCTACGGCGAATGGGCGGAGCCTGCCGATGTTTATCCTAATAATTGGACAAATGTTGTTCTGCCGGAAACCGAGGTTGCAACCGCTTATACGAGCTATGTTTTAGGACTGATGAGCGAAATCGCAGGCGAACTTAATCATATAGAAGATTCAAAAAGATTTGCTCAGGTCAGCTTGAATTGTAAAAAGGCTTATCAGGAGCTTGTGAAAACAGACGATTATTCACTTGATACAGACCGTCAGGCAAGGCTCGTCAGACCGCTTGCGTTTAACTTGCTTGACGAAAAGCAGACCGAATATGCCGAATCACGGCTCATCAAAGCGCTTGATAATTACGGTTGGAGACTCGGAACGGGATTCCTGTCAACGCCGCTCATTCTTAAAGTGCTTGCCGATATGGATATCGAGTATGCGTACAGACTGCTTGAAAATGAAGAAATGCCCGGCTGGTTGTTTATGACCAAAAACGGCGCAACAACTATATGGGAAAGCTGGGAAGGTACGCAGGCGCAGGGCGGTATAGCTTCGCTCAATCATTATTCAAAGGGTGCAGTTTGCGACTGGCTGTTCAATTCAATGTGCGGTATCAATGTTGACGGCGAAAATCATTTTATAATTTCTCCGAACCCCGGCGGACATTTTACCTATGCAAAGGCGGAGTACAGAAGCGTTTTCGGAACGGTAAAATCAGGCTGGGTGAAGCAGGACAAAGGCTTCGTTTATGAAATTGAAATTCCTGCAAACTGCACAGCGGATATAATTCTGCCCGACGGAACGAAACAAACCGTGACATCAGGTAAATATACTTTTTAATTATGGAAAAACCGAGATATATAGCACTTACAGACATAAGCACAGGAATAGAGGTGGATGACAGGCAATCTCTGATAAGACTTCTTTTGTATTCAAACGAAATACAAATAGAGGGCTTGATTGCCGTTACTTCGTGCTTCCTTAAAAACGGCGCTAAAAAGCACAACGAAAATATAATACATAAAATCATAAACGAGTATGGAAAAGTGCGGCATAATTTGTTGGCGCATAAAAATGATCATCCTACCTCAGAATATCTCGATTCGGTAACATTTTGCGGTATAGATAAATACGGTAAAGCATACGGAAACGGCTTTTGCGAGGAAAAGTACAACGATAATGCAGGCGTTAGGCAAATAATAAAGGCTGCCGACAAAAGTGAAACACCTTTATTTATCGGACTTTGGGGCGGCGCTAATACTTTGGCGCAAGCCGTTTGGACGGCGGAGAGAGAAAAAAGCGAAGCTGATTTTAAGAGTTTTCTCTCAAAACTTAGGGTTTATTCTATCAGCGATCAGGATTCGGCAGGGAAATGGCTTCGTGACACTTACGGAGACAGGCTTTATTATGTGGTATCACCGTCACGCCCCGACAGGAGCGGAAGCCGCGAATATTATAAAGCGACATGGCCGGGCATTTCGGCCGACCGAAACGGTCACGGAAGTGAAAACGGAAAAGACAGAACCGGCGGCTTTTCGGGTGCCGATTATGAAACCGTCAGCAATAGGTGGATTAAAAACAATATAATAAAAATTTCGTCTTACGGAAAACTGTACCCGAAAACGAGATTTATTACAGAGGGCGACACACCTGCCTTTTTAGGTCTGATTTCTAACGGCTTAAACGCTCCGGGAAATATTGAATACGGCGGTTGGGGAGGCAGATATGTTCTCCAAAAAATCGACGGTGAAAAACATCGGATTTATTCAAATTCGAGCGATACCGTTTACGGAGTTGACGGGGAATTTCACACCTCTCCGCAAGCTACCGTGTGGCGATGGAGAGAGGATTTCCAAAACGATTTTGCGGGTAGAATGTTATGGACTTCCACCGACGATTTTAACAGCGTTAATCATAACCCTGTTTTACGAAGTGAGCAAACCGTTGTGTTTGCAAAGCCGAATGAGAAAGTCAAATTAAGCGTAAAATCGTATGATGAAAACGCGTCGGGCATGGTTTTTTCATGGATTCATTATCCTGAGGCGGCTGATAATGATTTCTATATTGATTTGTCGGGCGAAAAATCAAGTGAAATCGAAATAACCGTTCCGAGCAAAGCGGAAAGCGATATTCATATAATTTTCAGAGCAACAAACGGCGGCCCTCCGCCTATGAGTTCTTATCTGAGATTTATAATTAAAATAAAGCAGGAGATGTTAGTATGAATGTTTGTATGATTGGCGGCACGGGACTTCTTGGAAGTCAGGGAGCTGCCGAGCTTATTTCAAGAGGTCACAGCGTCAAGGCGATAGCATTGCCGCCGTTGCCGCAGGGAGCGGTTCTGCCCCCTGAAATGGAGATTGAATACGGTAACTATCTTGAAATGAACGATGATGAAATCAGAAAAATGCTTAACGGCTGCGAGGGTTTTGTATTTGCGGCAGGCGTTGACGAAAGAGTAGAAGGTCCTGCGCCTATTTATAATCTTTATAAAAAATACAATATAGATCCGATTTACAGACTTCTTAAAATTGCAAAGGAATGTGGAGTCAAGCATACGGTAATTCTCGGCTCATATTTTGCATATTTTGACAAGGCAAGACCGCAGATGCATCTGAGCGAATACCATCCTTATATAAGAAGTCGAATCGAACAGGAAAAAGCGGCGATGTCTTTTGCGGACGAAAATTTCGATGTAGCAGTTTTGGAACTTCCGTATATATTCGGCACTCAACCGGGAAGAAAACCTGTTTGGGTATTTCTTGTTGAAAGCATACGCAAAATGCCCGGCGTTACCATGTGGCCAAAGGGCGGTTCGGCTATGGTGACGGTTAAACAGGTAGGTCAGGCTATCGCAGGCGCAATAGAGAAAAATCGCGGCGGAAACTGCTATCCTATCGGTTACTATAATATGACATGGAAAGAGCTGCTTACGGTTTGTCACAAATACCTCGGTATGCCGAACAGAAAGGTTATAACGATTCCCAATTGGATGTACGCCATAGCAGGAAAAAATCTCGTTAAACAGCAGAGAAAGCAGGGAATACAGGGCGGACTTGATATGGTCAAGTTTACCGAGCTTCAATGTTCCAATCAGTTTATCGAAAAGGAGCTTGGCTGTGTTCCTCTCGGAGTTGAGCCTGACGATATAGACGCCGCAATCGGGGATTCCGTAAAGTTGTGCGTTGATATAATCGACGGTAAGGCAAAAAATATTGTTGCGATGAAAGGCGAATAAGATGAAGAAGAAAACGGTTTTTCTTACAGGAGCCTGCGGCGGAATGGGGATTCAGGGACTTATGCGTATGGTTAAGGATACCGATACATATAACACCCTTATATTAGTTCGTGACAGCGAAAAGAACAGAAATATCTTAAAGGATTATATGGGCATTGACGGACTTGAAATTGTTTGGGGCGACCTTAACGATTATGATGTTGTTTACAAATGCGTTGCAAAGTGCGATTTGATTCTCCATGTTGCGGCGTTCGTTTCGCCGGCGGCTGACTATGAACCGGCAAAGGCAATGCGAGTAAATTACGGCTCAACAAAGAATCTTATAACGGCTATTAAGGAGCAGGGAAGAGCCGGCGAGGTTAAGTTCGTATATATCGGTACGGTTGCCGAAACGGGCGACCGTATGCCGCCGATACATTGGGGCAGAGTAGGCGATCCGATTAAACCGAGTATGTTCGACTACTACGCCGTTTCAAAGGTTGCGGCGGAGAGATATGTTATTGAGTCGGGATTGAAGTATTGGGTATCTCTCAGGCAGACGGGAATTATCGGCCCGGCAATGAGCGCGATACGCGACGCTATTATGTTCCATAACTGCTATGACAATGTGCTCGAATATGTGTCGGACAGAGATTCCGGCAGACTGCTTCGCAATCTTTCGTATCAGGACGCGACCGATACGATGGAAGACGGCTTCTGGGGACACATATACAATATCGGAGGCGGTGAAAGCTGCCGCGTCTCAACGGCGGAAATGTTTGAACGCTTGTACGGAGATATAGGAATCAAGGATTTGTCGTTAATTCTGAAACCTAAAATGCAGGCAACGCGCAACTTCCACGGTCATTACTATCTCGATTCGGATAAGCTTGAAAACTATCTGCATTTCAGAAGCGACTCTATGGAGTATTATTATGAGGAGTATCTCAAAGGACTCGGCACAACGGCAAATGTTGCGAGAGTTATGTGCAAAATTCCCGGCGGAGAGAAGCTTATGGCGACCGTTATGGGAGATATGTTTAATAAGCTTGCTGACGGTGAGCATGGCACGGCACACTTCATAAAGGACAAGGTTGACGACCATATAGAAGCTTATTGGGGTTCTAAAAAGGCTTGGGAGAAGCTCCCCGATAATTACAATGATTTCAATCATTTCTTCGATTGGGACAGGCAGATTATACTCGACCACGGATACGATGAAACAAAGCCCGAAAGTGAACTTAGCCTTGAAGATATGCAGGGCGCCGCAAAATTCAGAGGAGGCGAATGTCTGTCAACCGAGATGAAAAAAGGCGACTGGACGACTCAGCTTGAATTCAAGTGCGCTTTCGGTCACACCTTTAAAGCGAGTCCGCGTCTTGTTTTAGAGGGCGGTCATTGGTGCGATGAGTGTGAGAGGAAAAGCTGGAACTACGGCCGGCGCGCAAAGGTTGATCCGTTCTTTGCGCAGGTATGGACTCCGCTTCATGAGGATGATGAGCTTAGAGAATACCCGAAAGAGGTTTCCGAGCTTATAGTTAAATAATAGGAGGGTTATTATGAGTAAATCAGAGAAAAATTTGGCAAAGAAAGAGAAAAAAGCCGCTAAACAGGCACGGAAAGCCGAGAGAAAAGCGGCAGTAACTCCTGAGGAGAGATTGTCGGCAAAGCTTACTTGGATAAAATCGGTTACGGTTTTTGTTTGCGTGGTTGCAATCTGCATTTCTTCCGTTTCGTCAATAGGCAAATACACGGACGCTTTGATTGAAGCTGCGGACGGCAAGGGAGATGTTTCGGCAAGCACCGAAGGCACTGACGCTGATATTGCCGATATGCCCAATGAGGACGGCTCTGTGGCTGGCGCGCAGAATGATGTTGCGGACAGCCAGCCGTCAGGTGAAGAAGAATCGGCAGAGCCGACGGCAGGCGGCTCGGGCGAACAGCAGGTTCAGCAGACTGCGCCGCAGGCAGGCAGTTCAACGGCTGTAACAAAAGCACCGTCAAAGGCTACGGCGACAGGCAGCACCACCACAACAAAAGCTGCCGCTAAAAATGTTACCGTATATAAATCAGAGGGAACAAGAAAAATTTGGGCAGGAGTTGTAGGAGAGATATATGTTCTTTTCAGAAACATCGAAACGCCTACAAGCAACGGTATGAAAGGTCAGGTTTACGAGCTTTATGTTGACGCCGGCGACGGTTATACTGTATGGTCGGACGGCTATTGGGAGCTTAACAGTAGTAAAACGGAGCTTAAACTTACTCCGAAGCATCAGAACGAGAACGGCAACATCGGCGTAGATGTAGGCTCGACAAAAACCTACACGGCAGACAAAGGCGTGTTTAAAGTTGAATTCACCTTTGAACAGGGCGGAAAATCTGCTATAAAGCTTAATCCGGCAAAAGATATTGCAAAATAATCTAAATAAATATTCCCCGTTCCTCCGGATACAATTACGAATCAGAAGGTTTGTGCGATTAGATTCGCGCAGACCTTTTGGCTTATAGGGTAATTTTGCACAAAAAGTCAGGCTCTTTTTTGAAATTGACTTTTTATGGAATTCATTGTATAATTTAATCAATACTGCGAAATTGTTTCGTAAAATTTCAGGAGGATTTTTATATGAAAAGGATTTCAACAAAGATTATTTCTGTTGTCCTTTGCGTCGGAATACTTTTCGGCGGCGCTTCGTATGCAGCCTATGCCGAAGATAACGACGGCCTGACTGTAAAGCGCGTAAGCTGCTGCTTCAACGGTGACTCTCAGACTTCGAGAGGTTTCTGCTGGTTCACACTTGACAAGTGCGACTCCGATGTTCAGGTTGTAAAGACTGCCGACTACAACGGAAGCTTCGACAATGCAAAGACTTATTCTGATGGTTCTTGCGAGAAAATACGCAAGCAGTACAGCCACAAGGTAACTGTTTCCGATCTTGAACCGGGTACGGCTTATACATATCGTGTAGGCGACGCTTCGGCAGATGTTTGGAGCAAGGCGGGTACATTTGTAACCGACGACGGCGACAACGAGTTCTCTTTCATTACGATTGCCGATGTTCAGGCGAGCAGCGATGAAAACTTCGCAAAGGCTTCCGAGACAATGAAAGGCGCTATGGCGACTTGTCCCGACGCTGAATTTATGGTAAATCTCGGTGACTTTGTAAATGATAATACAAATGACGAGTGGGATTGGTATTTCAAGAATTTTGAATTCGCCAATATGAATCTTACTTTCGCTCCCGTTGCGGGCAATCACGACGGAAACATAACAAACAAGTTCAATATAAATGTTTTCCAGTCGATGTTCAATCTTTCCAACCCCGATACCAATTCATGCACTAACGGCGTAAACGGCTTCTATTATTCGTTTGATTACGGCAATGCTCATTTTGTTGTACTTAATACGAACGATATGTATCCGATGACTCAGTCTCAGCGCAACTGGTTTGTAAATGATGTTAAAAAGTCTGACGCTGACTGGAATATCGTCCTTATGCACAGAGCTTCATACTCCGAAGGTAAAAATATCAATAAGCCCGACACTATTATTATGAGAGAGGTTCTTCTTCCTCTGTTTGACGAACTTGATATCGACCTTGTTTACGCAGGTCACGACCATGTTTACTACCGTTCATATCAGGTTGAGAATGACAAGGTTGTTGACGATGTAACATATGTTACAGAGAATTATAACGGTGAGGAAGTAACCTTTGCGGTAAATCCGAGAGGTACAGTACACATTCTTCCCTCTACTGCCGGCACAAAGAGATACGGACTCAACGAGGACGCGATAGATCCTATCGACGAGTGCGCCGCTTTCAAAATGTCTACAAGAGATATGGGCGGATGCTTCACTACAACTACTATCGACAACGATAAGCTTATAGTTAAATCATATCTCGTTGACGATGAAACCCAGGAAATAACACTGATTGACCAATACGCAATCAAAAAGGATATGGGACAGAATAAGGCGGAGGAGTCAAATCTTCCCACAAGTACAGTTGTAAATGCAATTCCGACTGCGATTGATTTGGTGGTTGATGTTGCGATAATGCTTGTTAAGTATCTTTTTGTACTTGTTCCACAGCTTATCTTCGGTTAATTAAATTTTAACTGCCTTATCGGCGAAATAAAATGTTCATAATAAACGGCTTGTAACGGAAAATAAACCGATACAGGCCGTTTTTATTTTGTATTTAGAATTAAAATTTGCTTTGCAGATAACAATTTAAATAACTTTTTGTAACAAAATACACAAAACGGTCGATAAAATTTTACATTAAATTTGAATAAAATAGTCAAATTCACTTGAATTATTTATATTATTTTGATAGAATAAGAATTGTATAAGAGGGTATTTATTGCATTGGAAAACACAGGAGGTATAATTATGAACGCAGATTTGCAACCGAATCACGATGTTCCGATTTATCTTTTCCACAAGGGAGAAAACGCAAAGGCTTATCAGTTCTTGGGAGCGCACTATACAGACGGCGGCGATTCCGTAGCTTTCCGCGTCTGGGCGCCTCACGCCGTTTCCGTCAGCGTTACCGGCGATTTTAACGGTTGGAGCGTTGAAGCTAACCCGATGGTTAAAATCAAGGATAATGAAATTTGGGAATGTACGGTTGATTCCGTCAAAGAATACGATAATTATAAATTCTGCATTAAAACGGCTTCGGGTAAAGTCATATATAAGGCTGATCCTTATGCTTTTCACGCTCAGACAAGACCTGAAACCGCGTCGAAATTCTATGATATCGAGGGTTACGAATGGCATGACGAAAAATGGCTTGCCGACAGGAAGAAAAAAACTCCCTATGACAGCCCCGTAAACATTTATGAGCTTCATGCAGGTTCTTGGAAGAGATATCCCGACGGTAATTTCTACTCTTACCGCAAGCTTGCAGACGAACTGACAAAATATGTTAAGGAAATGGGATATACTCATATAGAGCTTATGCCCGTATGCGAGCATCCGTATGACGGCTCTTGGGGATATCAGGTTACGGGATATTTTGCACCGACCTCGCGCTACGGTACGCCTAAGGATTTTATGTATTTCGTTGACAAGTGCCACGAGGAGGGCATAGGCGTTATTATGGATTGGGTTCCTGCTCATTTCCCGAAAGACGCTCACGGCCTTTATGAGTTTGACGGTCAGCCGCTATACGAGTATTCGGATATGCGTAAGGGCGAGCATAAGAGCTGGGGTACGCGCGTATTTGATTACGGCAGGAACGAGGTCCGCAGCTTCCTCACCTCCGGCGCAATGTTCTGGCTTGATAAATACCACATAGACGGTCTGCGCGTTGACGCGGTTGCCTCTATGCTCTATCTCGATTATGACAGGACTCCCGGAAATTGGGTTCCGAATGTGAACGGCGGCAACGAAAATCTTGAAGCGGTTTCTTTCCTGCAAAATCTGAACACGGCGATTTTCAGAGAATACGGCGATGTTATGATGATTGCGGAGGAAAGCACGGCGTGGCCGCTTGTTTCAAAACCGGTTTGCGACGGCGGACTCGGATTCAATTTCAAATGGAATATGGGTTGGATGAACGATTGCCTTAGATATTTTTCTATGGACGGACTTTCAAGGAAATACAACCATAACAACCTGACATTTTCTTTCTTCTACGCTTTTTCCGAGAATTTCATTCTGCCTGTTTCACACGATGAGGTTGTTCACGGCAAATGCTCGCTTATCAATAAGATGCCGGGCGATTATGACGAGAAATTTGCAGGCGTTCGTTCTTTCCTCGGATATATGATGGCTCATCCGGGCAAAAAGCTGATGTTTATGGGACAGGAGTTCGGCCAGTTCATCGAGTGGAATTATGAACAGGGACTTGATTGGCTGCTGCTTGACTACGAAAAGCACAAAAAATTGCAGCACTTCGTAAAAACGCTTAATGAATTTTATAAGGCGACTCCGGCGCTCTGGCAGATTGACTATGACTGGGAGGGCTTTAACTGGATAAGCGCTGATGATAATGAAAATTCCGTTATTGCTTTCAGACGAATTGATAAAAATAAAAAGGAAATAATTGCCGTATGCAACTTCACCAAGGTTGAGCGCGACGGATACCGTATAGGCGTTCCGAATCCCGGCACATATACCGTTGTGTTTAATACCGATTCCGAGAAATTCGGCGGCGAGTCAAAAGGCTCTTACGGCAAGATTAAGAGCGAAAAGATACCTATGCACGGCTTCGATAACAGTATTTCACTTGATCTGGCAGGACTCAGCGTAATGTATCTTACCGTTCCGCCGAAACGCAGCAGTTCGGCAAAAAACAAAGCTAAAACAAAAGCTGCAAAATCAACAAAAACCGATTCCCGCAAAAAATCTAAAAAATAATGTCGCTGATACGGCGAAAATATAATTAAGCAGGAGGAATAAATGATGTCACCTAAACACGAATGTATCGCGATGCTGCTCGCAGGCGGACAGGGCAGCAGACTCGGCATACTGACACAAAACATTGCCAAGCCTGCCGTACCTTACGGCGGAAAATATCGCATAATTGACTTCCCTCTTTCAAACTGTGTAAATTCAGGCATTTATACGGTAGGCGTTCTTACTCAGTACCAGCCGTTGGAGTTGAATGACTATATAGGCAACGGTCAGGCGTGGGATCTCGACCGCGCCGACGGAGGCGTTCACATACTGTCGCCTTATCAGCAGATTAAAGGTACGGAATGGTATAAGGGAACTGCCAACGCGATTTATCAGAATATCAATTTTATAGACAGATACAACCCGGAATATGTCCTTATTCTCTCCGGCGACCATATCTACAAGATGGATTATTCCAAAATGCTCAGTTACCATAAGGAGAAAAATGCCGATTGCACAATCGCAATGCTTGAAGTCCCGTGGGAGGAGGCTTCGCGCTTCGGACTTATGCTCGTTAACGACGACGGTTCGATTTCAGAGTTTGAAGAGAAACCGAAAAATCCACGCTCAAACAAGGCTTCCATGGGCGTTTATGTGTTTACATGGAAAAAACTGCGCCAATATTTGCTTGATGATGAAAGCAACCCGGAGTCAAGCAACGATTTCGGTCACGATTTGATTCCTGCGATGCATAAGGCGGGCGAGAGACTTTTTGCATATCAGTTTGACGGATACTGGAAAGATGTCGGAACTATCGACAGCCTGTGGGAGGCAAACCTCGACCTGTTAAATCCGCAGGTTGACCTTGACCTTACGGATTCAAGCTGGAAGATTTATTCCAAAAATCCGGTTGTCGGCCCGCATTATGTTGCAGACGGCGCAAAGCTTCAGAATTCAATGGTTGCCGAGGGCTGTGAAATATCAGGAGAAGTTGATTTTTCCGTTCTCTTTGCAAATGTAGAGGTTGAAGAGGGCGCGGTAGTGAGAGATTCTATAATTATGCCGAACAGCGTAATCAGAAAAGGCGCTGTTGTTCAGTACGCGATAGTTGCCGAAAATGTTGAGGTCGAGAGCGGAGCTACGGTAGGCGCGCGCCCGGAGGAAATGTCAAATCTTGACGATTGGGGCGTGTCGGTAGTCGGCGCAGGCTTAAAGGTAGGCAAAAATGCACGCGTTGCACCCAAAGCAATGATAAGCGAAGATGTAAAGGGGGAAGAATAAAATGAGACCAAATAAAATACTCGGACTGATTTTTTCCAATACCTATGACCAATATCTTAACGAGCTTACTTCTCTGCGCTCAATGGGTTCGGTTCCTTTCGGCGGCAGATACAGGCTTATTGATTTTCAGCTTTCCGCAATGGTAAACAGCGGAATCGGCAAGGTAGGCGTTATTACAAAGAGCAATTATCAGTCCCTTATGGACCATGTCGGCAACGGCCGTTCATGGGATCTTGCAAGGAAAAACGGCGGACTTTATATTTTGCCTCCTTTCAGTTCGACGGGAAGCACGGGACTTTATAATAACAAAATTCAGGCTCTTTACGGTTCGGCAGATTTTTTGAGACATTCCGAGGAGGAATATGTCCTTATGACCGACTGCAACACGGTATATAATATTGACCTTACCGAAATGTTTGATTTTCATAATATAAAGAATGCCGACATAACAATAGCTTATGCCAAGGGCAAAAAGCCGAACATAGATGAACTTATGAGCTTCGAGCTTGATGAAAACGGCAGAATTTCCACGATGTTCAGGGGCGATTCCGACGGCGCTTATTCGCTCAATGTTGTACTTATGAGGAAGGCTCTGTTAGAGAAGCTTATCAACGAGGCCGCCGGACTTAATTACAGCTCATTTGCCGACGATATAATCGGAAGAAATCTCAAATCGCTGAAAATTTACGGATATGAATTCGGCGGATTTGTGCGCGTGCTTGACGGTATGCAAAGCTATTTCGATACAAATATGGAACTGTTGAAATCAGAAAACCGCAAGGCTCTGCTTTCAAGCAGACCTGTTTACACAAAGGTCAAGGACGATGTGCCGGCGATTTACGGACTGAATTCATCGGTTTCCAATTCTCTTATAGCCGACGGTTGCGTAATCGAGGGCGAGGTTGAGAACAGCATCCTTTTCAGAGGAGTTCATATCGGAAAAGGCTCGGTTGTTAAGAACTGTGTACTGATGCAGAACACCTATATCAGCGATAATGTTAATATTAACTGCGTTGTTGCGGATAAAAATGTCGTTATCAAGCCGAACAAGATGCTTTCGGGCGACGCAAAGTATCCGCTGTGCATAGGCAAAGGAATCGTTATCTAAAACAACATTTTATTAAAAGGAATGATGATATAATGAAAGTTTTATATGCTTCTTCAGAGGCTATGCCTTTTATGATGAGCGGAGGTCTCGGTGATGTTGCCGGTTCGCTTCCTCAGGCGTTGAGAAAGAGACTTATCGGATGCCGCGTTGTAATGCCGCTTTATGATACCATAAGGCAGGAATTAAAGGATAAAATGAAGTTCATTACGCACATTTCCGTTCCGGTTGCATGGAGACGCCAGTATTGCGGAATTTTTGAAGCAAAGGCAAACGGAGTTATTTATTATCTGCTTGACAATCAGTATTATTTCAAGCGCGACACTATTTACGGACAGTATGACGATGCTGAGAGATTTGCTTTCTTTTCGAGAGCTATTTTGGAGATAATACCTTACATTGATTTCAAACCCGATATAATACATTGCAATGATTGGCAGACTGCTCTCACTCCTGTTTATTATTCTGCGATGTACGCTAATTCTCCGGGATATGAGAATATCAAGACGGTTTTCACGATACATAACATACAGTATCAGGGTATGTACGGTAAGGAGATACTTGAAGATGTCCTCGGAATCCCTTACGATAAGGCGAATTTGCTTGAATATGACGGCTGCGTAAACTTTATGAAAGGCGCTATTGAATGTGCAAATAAAGTTACTACCGTCAGCCCGTCCTACGCCGATGAAATTCTTGATCCGTGGTACAGCTTCGGACTTGACAATATTCTCAATGAGCGCAGATTCAAGCTTTGCGGAATTCTCAACGGTATTGACACGGTAAGCTATGATCCCGAAACCGACAAACAGATAAGAGCAAATTACAGCGCAGGCGATTCGTCCGGCAAGAAGCTTGACAAGGAGGATTTGCAGCAGTGTATGGGCTTGCCTGTAAGAGATGATGTGCCTGTTGTGGGCATGGTTTCAAGGCTTGTTTCCCATAAGGGACTTGACCTTGTAAAAGAGATTGCCGACGAGCTTCTCTCAACCTCGGAAATGCAGCTTGTAGTTCTCGGTTCGGGCGACTATGAATATGAAAACTTTTTCAGAGGTCTTGCAGCGAGATACCCGGATAAGGTTGGAATCCGTATCGGATTTGTACCGGAGCTTGCGCGCAAGATTTATGCGGGAAGCGATATGTTCTTAATGCCGTCAAAGAGCGAGCCTTGCGGACTGTCGCAGATGGTTGCTTTGCGTTACGGTTCTGTTCCTATCGTCCGTGAAACAGGCGGACTCCGCGACTCTGTAACAGACTGCGGCGACGGAAAGGGCAACGGCTTCACCTTTAAGAGCTACAACGCCCACCATATGCTTGACGCAATACGCAGAGCACTTACCGTTTATTACAACGGCGATTGGTCGGCTCTGACGGACAGAGCGCTCAACTGCGATTTCAGTTGGGGACGCTCGGCAAATCAGTACATTAAGTTATATAAGGAAGTTTTAAAAGGATAATATCAGATGAAATCTTATTACATTGAACTTATACGAAACGGAATAACTGCGGGAAATGTTGAGGGAAAATACATAGGCCATATTGACGAGCCGCTCAGCGCAGAGGGCAAGAAGCAGGTCGAAGAAATGAAAAACGAATACGGATATCCGAGCGTTGACGCGGTTTTTTCGAGTCCGCTTCAAAGATGTACGCAGACTGCTAAAATCATTTACCCTGATAAAGAACCGGTTGTGTTGGACGGACTTATCGAATATAACTTCGGTGAATTCGAGGGTAAAACGGCGGAGGAATTGCAAAAGCATCCGTTGTTCCCCGACTGGCTTGCAGGCAAAAAAGGAGTCGATCCTCCTTTTGGCGAGAGCAACGATGAATTTGCAAACAGAATTGCGGATACATTTATAAAAATTGTTGACGGAATGATTGAAACGGGTACAACTCATACCGCGATAGTTACTCACGGCGGCGTTATAATGGCGCTTATGCAGTTTTTTGCCCTGCCGGAAGCTCCGATGAGCGATTGGCTTACGCCGGGAGGCTGCGGTTACAAGCTGAGAATTACACCGTCCGTTTGGTCGAGGGGCAGAAAAGCCGAAGCAATAGCGCAAATTCCCGAAGTTCCGCAGGAAAACGGTGACGATGATTTTAATGTAGAGGATTATTTATATGAATAAAACAAAGGAGAGTAAAATGACTCAAAGACATTCGACATATCGCGTAGGTAGCTTCAATCAACTGACAAGACGCGTACTTACTACAAAAAACGGATTGCCCTCTGATAGCGCAACCGCTATTTGTTTCGATAAAAAAGGCGTTCTTTATGTAGGTACCGAAAAGGGACTTTCAAGACTTGACGGGGACAGCTTTAACAAAATTGATATCGGCGTTAAAGATTGCAAAATCGAGATGATATATTGCCGTGACGATAATCATATTTTTGTCGGCGCCGGCAAGAACATAGTAGAAATAAAGGACGGCAAGAAAATCAAATCTTCCGCTTTCCCGAACAAGATAACCGATATGAAAGTCGATGAGGACGGAGTTACATGGATTTTGACTGAGAGAAAGCTTTACAGATATCCGTCCGGAGCAGAAAAAGCGGATATTGAGGTTCCCGTTCCCGGTAACGGAAGCTGCCTTGCAGTTTACAAGGATAATAAGGTCTATGTAGGAACAGCCGGCGGCGGACTTCATGCTCTCGTAGGTAAGCGTTGGCATTGGTCGGAGCTTATGGAGGATATGACCGGACTTGTCAGTAACAATGTAACCTGCCTTTATCTTGATAAGGTCGGAAATGTCTGGGTTGGCACGGACAAGGGCGTATGTGTTTATGATGACAGAAGCTATTGGCTTGACAGCACAAAGGCGGAATGTCTGCCGTCTGCAAGCATTACGGGAATGGCGGTTGCCGACAACGGAGACATATATTACTCTACCACTACGGGACTTATTCATCAGCACAACGGCAATTTTTCGTATTACGGATACAAGAGGTGGCTTCCGAGCCCGAATGCAACAGCAGTCGCCGTCGCGAAGAACGGTAATATCTGTGTTGCAACCGATAAGGGCATAAGCCTTATTGAGTCGGAAACGATGACCTTAGAGCAGAAAGCAAAGCACTATTTCGAGCTTGCCGAGACATACAATGTACGCAAGGACGGTTATGTCATCGGACGCACACTTGAACATGAAGGCGTTGTATCGACCGAAGAGGGATATGTAGGAACAACCGATAACGACGGACTCTGGACGGGACTTTATCTCGCTTCTCTGTGCTTTAATTATGCCTGCACAAAGGACGAAACAGTAAGAGCGGCGGCAGCGCGTTCGCTCAGAGCTATGATAAAGCTGACTACAATTACCGGCAAAAAAGGCTTTGTCGCAAGAGCGATAAGATATGCCGACGAGCCGGAATACGGTACGGGCGCAAGACATGAATGGCATGTGACCAAAGACGAGAACGGCAACGAGGTTGAATGGCTCGGTGAAACTTCTTCCGACGAGATGGTAGGTCATTTCTACTCGTATTCCTGCTATTATGACCTCGTAGCGAACGACGAGGAAAAGGAGCTTATCAGCACCACCGTTAAGGATATCCTTGATCATATCATTGAAAATAATTTCAGACTTGTCGATGTTGACGGATTGCCGACGACTTGGGCAAACTGGAATCCCGATATGCTCAACAACGACCATAAGTGGATATTTGAAAAGGGTACAAATTCGCTGGAAATGCTCTCTTTCCTCAAAATAGGAGAACACATAGTAGGCGATCCGAAATATACCGATATATTCAATACGCTTGCAGGTCAAAATCATTATGCGATGAATGCGATGCAGTATAAGATTCCCGACGGACACCTTTTGCATATTGACGATAATCTTTGCTTTACCGTTATTTACCCGTTGATGAAATATACCGAGGATCCGTTCCTGCGCTCTACCTTTGCTATGGGACTTGCACATCATTGGCGTGACGAGAGAGTTGAGCGTAATCCGATGTTCAATGCCGTTTACGGAGCGTTGACGGGCGAAAAGTGCGACCTTGATGAAATCGTAGACGAGCTTGTTGACTACCCGATGGATATGGTTATGTGGCCGCTTTACAACAGTTACAGACCTGACCTTAAATGGAACACCGAGCCTGTTGAGCTGGGTATGATTCCTCAGCTTTACGAGCCTGTATCGGCACACGAGAGAAGAATCACAAACAATGATTCAAACAGATTTGTCCCGGACAGCGGCGCAGAAGATGTTGCAAAGAAGCTGTTTGAAGATCCGGACAAACCGAGTTCAACGATTATGTATCCCGGAACGGGCGATGACAAGGGCATGGTTCTTAATGTAGGCACGAACTTTATGCATCCCTATTGGTTCGCTCGTTATCACGGACTTATCGAGGACTGAAAATTCGACGGCAATTATTGCTTTTACCGATGATTTCATCAGAATAATAAAATCAAACAGGCTTATGCGACCTCAAATCACATAAGCCTGTTATTTTGTCTTGATTTATTGACCGAAATTTGTCCGTCATATACGGAAATCGGCGTTTTTAATCATCTTTTCAAAAAGTTCGTATGACTTTGAAAAAATCTTTGCCCCGAAATTTCTGATTTCATCATTGTTTATAGATAGGCGGTTAGCGAACTGCTCTCCGATGTTTTCAGCGATGTCGCCGTCCTTGTTGAGAGCGAGCAGATAAAAGGTGAACGCTCCTCCGTCGGAAATGTTATCGTAGTAACCTTTTTCGTTGGTTTTAAGGTAGTCGTACATTGCTGCGCTGACCGTATCTGCGAGAAAATCGTCCGAGATATTGCGGCGTACGGCATATTCGGCAACGAAAGTAAACAATACTCTGATTTGATACAACTCGGCGGCAGGCAAGTTTTCGGTGTCGATATTTACCGCACCGTCCTCCGGCTTGATAGCCGCCATTTGAGAGCCGAGCCTGACAGCTTTATCTTTGTTGCCGTTTGAAATATGGCGGCGGATATCCTCGGAGAGCGCGTCAAATTCGCCGCTTTCCTCGTTATCCTTCTTGACATAGATTTTGATGTCTCTGTCGTCTGCCATTATAATCCTCTCCGAAAATTATTTGTCGTTAGTTTTCTTCTGACGGCGAACTTTATTTTTATATCCGAAAAATTCGCTGAGAGCCTGTTCGGGAGTTCCGTAAGCACCGAGGGTTACGCATCTTCTGTTGTATCTTCCGTGGAAGTTGCTGCCGCCCGTGGTGAGAAGTCCCTGTTGCTTTGCGTAAGTGATTATATCATCGGTGTTTACACCGTCGCTTTCGGGATTCCAGATTTCAACGCCGTCAAGACCGCAATCGGAAAGTCTTTTGACTGTTTCGAGTCCTGCGCCGACCGCATTGGAAAGCACGGCGATTCCGCCTGCGTCATGTATAGCCTCTATAACCTCTGACGGCTCCGGAAGATCAGGCTTTGACAATATATTCTTGTCGCTGTCGGGATCAAAAAGCTCATGGTAAAGCTCACCGTAAAGCTCGGTGGTTACTCCGCTTTCAAGCAGAGCGGTCATAATATGGACCGGATAAATATTGGTTGAACCCTGAGCGCATTTGATAATGAGATCAGGCGTTATAGGGAAGCGGTGAGAAGCCTTTAACATCATAAACTGAGCCGCTCTTTTACGCGCAACAAGATTACGGTGACACAACCCTTCGAGTCTGTCGGGATAATCGCTCATATATCCTATGATGTGCATTTCTTTGCCGCTTACGCTATCGTAAGATGAAATTTCCACACCCGGAACTACTTTAATGTTCTGTCTCTCGCCGATGAGCTTAGCTCTGACTGTTCCCGCAAGGCAGTCGTGATCGGTGATGGCGATAACATCAACTCCGTTTTTCTTGGCAAGTACGATGATATCGTCAATGCCCATAGAGCCGTCCGAGAGCTTGGTGTGGCAATGTAAATCTCCTGTCATTATTTAATCCTCCGTATCATAACCCATACAATTATACAAGGGTATTATACTACAAAAATCGGCTGATTACAAGGCTTTTATTTTGTTTTCGCCAAATTTTGAGATAAAAACCGATAAGGAGGAAAAATAATCTGATGTTATGATTGAAATTTGACGTTTTTAGTTAAATGTGCTTTCTATAACCTTGCTGCAACTCTTGGGCGAATAAACCCATCTGTCGATATGGTCGCAGTCGGTATAATATTTGATAGGAGGCGACGGATATTCTGCCTGAAAGGCGTCAACGATAATAAGCTTGATTTTCATTCTTTCGGGCAGCATACTTTTGATGTAAACTCCTGCGTGACAGCCTGCGGTAATGCCTGCCGAGTATTCGGCAAGTCCCGCAAGATTCGGAGTAAGTTCAACGAAAATACCGTAATTTTCAATAGAGCGTACTATTCCGGGGACGGTTTCACCGGGCGAAAATTCATCTGCGTTCTGTTCCCATGTTCCGAGCAGTTCTTTGTGCGTAAAGGTGATTCTGCCCAGCTCGTCGATTGATTTTACGACCACGCGAATCATCTGGCCGATGGAAAATCTTACCGACGGATGAGGTATTCTTGAAACGGAAATACTGTCAATAGGCAAAAGCCCGTTAATACCTGCGCCGATGTCGAGGAAAACTCCGAAGTTTTCCATATGAGCAACACGGGCGCTGATTACATCACCGGGACGGAGCTTGGAAATATAGTTATCCATACAGTCCTGCTGAACATCTCTTCGGCTCAGAATTGCGTATTCTCTGTCGTTTGAGTCGCGTGAAAAGCTTAGAATTTTAAACATAACAGGCTTATTTACTCTTGAAATAAGCGCAATATCCCTGACCGTTCCGTCCTCTATTCCGAGCGCGCCCTCGGAGTGCGGAATTATTCCGTACATACAGCCGAGGTCTATTCTCAGATTGTGATCTTTGTCACAGAGAAGCGCCCTTGCTTCGACTACGGCTCCGGCGGCACAGGCTTCGTGCAGATTTGACGGAGAAGACAGGATTTTCTGATTTTGCGGGGTTGAAATTGTCAACCCTTCGGGTTTGAAATTTTGCATTAGTTTTACCACCTTTATTTTTTTCTGATTTGTTTTATACTAATAAATATGTTAGTTTTGCTGAATAATTACTGAAAAGTATATACAAAACGCATAAACCGTGCTATAATAAATATAATTATACAAAAGGAGGAATCGCCATGGATGTCCGCGTAGGAGATAAGCTTGTTATGAAGAAAAATCATCCCTGCGGCTGCAATCGTTTCGATGTCCTAAGGTCCGGAATGGACTTTAAAATAAAATGCGAAAAATGCGGGCATGAGGTTATGGTTCCGCGCTCAAAAGCCGAGAAAAATATTCGTAAAATTATTCATCCCGAAGATTTGTAGCCGTCATTTCTGAAACTTTTTATTTTCGGAGGACGGCTATGTTAGACAAACTTAAATCAATAGAAGAAAAATTTGAAGCACTTAACGAGGAAATATGCTTGCCGGAAGCGATGTCCGATATCGAGCACTACCGAAAGATTACTCAGGAGCTTAAAAAGCTCACGCCGATAGTGGAAGCTTACCGCGAATACAAGAAAGCCCAGGACGATTATGACGGTGCCAAGGAATTGCTTGATTCCTCGGATAAGGAGCTTCGCGAAATGGCGAAAGAGGAACTTGACGAGAGCAAGGACAGGCTCGAAAGCCTGCGGGACAAGCTTAAAATTCTGCTTATTCCCCGCGATCCCAATGACGACAAAAATGTAATTATCGAAATCCGCGGAGGAGCAGGAGGCGAAGAATCTGCTCTTTTTGCCAATTCCCTTTTCAGAATGTACTCAATGTACGCCGAAGCGAAGGGCTGGAAATCAGAGGTTCTCAGCGCGAATCCTACGGAGCTTGGCGGCTTCAAGGAAATCAGCTTTATGATAAGCGGAGACGGCGCGTATTCACGCTTCAAATTTGAAAGCGGAGTTCACCGCGTCCAGCGCGTACCCGAAACCGAATCTCAGGGCAGAATCCATACTTCGACCGTTACGGTTGCGGTTTTGCCCGAAGCGGACGAGGTCGATGTGCAGATAAATCCTGCGGATTTGCAGATTGATACTTTCCGTTCGAGCGGAGCCGGCGGTCAGCATATAAACAAAACCGAATCAGCAATCAGGATTACGCATATACCGACCGGTACGGTTGTCGAATGTCAGGATGAAAGAAGTCAGTACAAAAACAAAGATAAGGCTATGAAAATTCTGCGTTCACGGATCCTCGAAGCCGAGCGAACGAAACGCAGTGAAGAGATCGCAGGCGAGCGCCGAATGCAGGTCGGCACGGGAGACAGAAGCGAAAGAATACGGACTTATAATTTCCCTCAGGGCAGAGTCAGCGACCATAGAATAGGTCTTACTCTTTACAAAATCGAAGCGATTATGAATGGTGATCTTGATGAGATTATCGACGCTTTGATAACTGCCGACACGGCTGAAAAGCTGAGGGCGGAATAAAATTTCCGATAAATCCCAATGCTGTTTTCAGCGGTTAGACAAGAGGTGAAAACTTTGCAAACCAGAATATTCAAGGTCAGCGGACCTGATGACTCTCAGATAGATGAAGCGGCGGAAATTATAAGAAACGGCGGACTTGTCGCGTTCCCTACCGAAACGGTTTACGGTCTCGGCGCAAACGCTTTCGAACCGTCGGCGGCATTGAAAATTTTTAAGGCAAAGGGCAGACCTGCCGACAATCCGCTTATAGTTCATATCAGCCGATTTGAGCAGATTTACAACCTTGTAAGCGAGGTACCCGACTGCGCCAAGGCTCTTGCCGAGGCTTATTG
>JAQXHF010000017.1 GCA_029007095.1 Clostridia bacterium
AAAAGCACATTCCTGCTTCTTTTAAAAGTTCAACACACTTTTGTGGACTCTGTTCGATGATTAAACCAAGAGCTTCAAGACAGTCTGCATTTCCACACTGTGAAGATGCTGCTCTGTTTCCATGCTTGGCAACCTTCATTCCACCTGCTGCTGCAACAAGTGCAGAGGTTGTCGAAATATTAAAGCTATGCGCATTATCTCCACCTGTTCCTACTATTTCAAAAACATCCATTCCTGTTTCTACCCTGGTTGCATGTTCCCTCATAGCCGCTGCACAGCCTGCTATCTCATCAATAGTTTCTGCCTTAGTACTTTTAGTTGAAAGTGCCGCTAGAAATGCTGCATTCTGTGTTGGTGATGTTTCACCATTCATTATTTCATTCATAACAGCATAAGCCTCGTTGTAAGTTAAATCCTGCTTGTTTACGATTTTTACAATAGCCTCTTTAATCATCGTTATCACTCCTTATGAATTTATATATAAAAAATTTTTAAGCATGGTTTTTCCGTCCGGAGTCATAATTGATTCGGGGTGGAACTGGACACCGAATATAGGGTAATCTTTATGCTGAACCGCCATTATTTCACCGTCGTCCGTAACGGCTGTAATTTTTAAACATTCCGGCATTGTTTCGCCGTCGGCCGCCAGGGAATGATATCTTGCTACGGGCGCGTATTCAGCAATGCCCCTGAACAAAGGACAGTCTGAGTCAAATTTAGATAAAGACTGCTTACCGTGCATAATTCTCTTTGCGTAAGTCACAGTCGCTCCGAAAGCCGCGCAGATAGCCTGATGTCCGAGGCACACTCCGAGAATCGGTATATCCTTGCCAAGCTCTTTTATCGCTTCTATAATAATTCCCGCATTTTCAGGTCTGCCGGGGCCGGGAGAAACAATTATCCGTTCCGGTTTCAGCTCTCTTATTTCCTCAACAGTCATTTCATTGTTGCGTATAACCTTTATATCCGGCTCCAATTCTCCTATAAGCTGATATAAATTATACGAGAAACTGTCAAAATTATCAATAAGTAAAATCATTTATACCGTTCCTTTCAGGTTCATACAATACATTCCGAAAGGATTATTCTTCCTCTTGCTGGGCAAGCTCCAATGCGTTCACAACCGCCTTTGCCTTATTTATACACTCGTTAAATTCTTTTTCGGGAACGGAATCAGCGACTATTCCCGCACCGCTTCGTATAAACACCTTGCCGTTCTTTTTGTATGCTATTCTGATAGCGATACAGGTATCCATATTACCCGTAAAATCTATATATCCGATAGCTCCGCCGTAGATTCCGCGTTTATTGTTTTCAAGCTCGCCTATAAGCTGACAAGCCCTTATTTTAGGCGCTCCCGACAAAGTTCCGGCAGGCAGTACCGCGCTGACTGCGTCGAGAGCGTCAAATTCGTCACGAATCTCTCCCCGTACAGTCGAACCGATATGCATTACATGGGAATATCGCTCTATACAATGCAGTTTTTCAACCTGAACGCTTCCGAATTTACTGATTTTTCCAAGGTCATTTCTTCCGAGGTCAACAAGCATATTATGCTCGGCAAGCTCCTTTTCATCTTTCAGAAGTCCGGCTTCGAGCAGCTTATCCTCCTCGTCCGTCTTACCCCTCGGACGCGTACCGGCGAGCGGAAAGGTGTGCAAAATTCCGTTTTCGAGCTTGACAAGCGTTTCGGGAGACGCACCGGCGACCTCAACATCAGTTCCCGAAAAATAGAACATATACGGAGACGGATTGATAGTTCTTAAAATTCGGTATGTATTAAACAAACTGCCCTCAAACTCCGCGCTGAGCCTGTTGGAAAGGACAATCTGAAAAATATCTCCCTCCCGTATATAATTTTTGGCTTTTTCAACCATGCCGCAATAGGCTTCTTTATCAAAAAGAGGTTTAACCTCGGACAAAAGACGACCGGCAGGTTCCTTTTTCTTCTCGCCGTTTTTGATAAGGTCAACAAGCTGTTTAAGCTCCATAATCGCCTTGTTGTATCCGGTTTCGGGATCATCAAGCGGCATATTGACAATAAAGATGATTTTTTGCCTGAAATTATCAAAAGCTATAACCTTGTCAAACAGCATTAAATCAACATCTTTAAACTGTTCGTTGTCCTCAGCCTCCACCTTAGCGGTAGGCTCGCTGTATGTCAGGTAATCGTACGAAAAATAGCCGACCAAACCTCCTGTGAATGACGGCAAATATTCAAAGCGCGGACTTTTGTATCCGTTAAGTATATCTCTGATAACCGCAGACGGATCATCGGTTTTGAACTTCAAATCTCCCACCTGCATTTCACCGTCGATGCAGGTTATTTCAAGCTTAGGCTCAAAGCCGAGGAAGGTGTAGCGTCCCCACTTTTCATTATCGCTAACCGATTCCAGCATATAGCAATGAGTCGAAACATTTTTAAGAATTCTCATAGCCTCAATAGGCGTACAAAGATCGGAAAGAATTTCACAGCTTACAGGAAGAACCTTGTACTCTCCCGTCTGTGCAATTTTTTTCACCTCGTCATAACTCGGCAAAAATTTCATAAAGCTTACCTCCAATAAAAAAGTCCCTGACAGAGCTTTAACTCTGTCAAGGACGAACAAATCAAATCCGCGGTGCCACCTTGATTCACGGGAATAACCGTGCTCTTTTCGGAATACCATCATATCCCCGGCAACTGACGCATGCCCTCGCGTCGCAGAATACTCGGTATATGCTACCTTTGACTGCGCCCTCTGCGGCCCATTTGACGGTCTGTTTCTTGCTTGGCTCTCAGCTATCCAAACTCTCTGTAAAGGCATTTCCGCCGTTATCTCCGCTTCAACGGTTTAGTATATTAAATTATTTGTAATTATATCACTACCCCACCCCGTTGTCAACAGTTAATTTGCTTTTTCACAGTTAATTTGCTTTTTCACAGAAGTCATAAAGAAAAAAGCACGGCAGAGAACAAGTCTCTGCCGTGAAAGAGATTTATTTGTTAATTCTGCCTTCAGCATAGTTGATTTCTTCCTCTATGCTTTTTACATACTCGTTATAGTCAACCCACTTTCGCATATGTTCCGATTTGAAATTTTGCTGATTGTAATTTTC
>JAQXHF010000018.1 GCA_029007095.1 Clostridia bacterium
GAAGACCGTATAAAACCGCATAACACAATGGGGTTCTTCGGTATTGAAAGCCGTAAGAACCCCCATAAAATTACTTTAAAGTGTAAAATGTAAATATGTTTATGTTTTATACTACGAACAAACTTCGCCACTCGGCGTACCTTGGTACGCCGTCGGGCAGACAAAATCAAGGCAAAAGCCTTGATTTTGCTCAGTTTGTCCGTTCTTCATCTTTTTTTCCTATCCCCTTAAAAGAAGCTGAAAAAGCTAAGACCGTATAAAACCGTATAATCAAAACCGCCGGTTGAACCGGCGGTTTTGATTTTGATTGTTGAAAATTTATACTATATATTTATTCACAAAAGGAATCTTTTTAAGCACAAAAGTTATGCCCATACTGATAATAAATATCGCTATTGTCAAAACAGGAGCCGAAATAACCGTATTAAAAGAAAGAACATTGATATTTAATAAGTTCAGTGCGTAAACAACAAGCATATGCGACAGATAAATGCCGAATGTCAAGGATGAAACCCCGGATATTATCTTTATTGCTCTGTCGCTGAATTGAACCTTTGAAAACCCGTATTTAAACAAAAGAAATATCGCAAGCGACGGGAAGAATATATTTGGAAGCAAATATTTATAAACAGTTTCTGTACTTCTATCCGTAATTTTCAGATGCCATGCGTAAACAGCCGTAAATACAAGTGAGACTGCCGCCAATATATATATTATTATCCTTCTCTTTTTATTTATATCATAAGTCGCCGCATAATGTCCCACAACGAAATACACCGTGTATCCCATAACTAAATTCATACTCAGGTTTTCAAAAACATATTGAAGTGAAGGCGGAGAGATGAAAATCGTTAAGAGATTATAAAACAGCGGTATGCAAGAAAGAATAATGAAATATCTTTCTGTTTTTATATCTTCACAAAGCTTTCTTACAATAGGAGTTGCCGCGTAAAGAAAAATAATTGCAAAAATGAACCACATATGAAAATTCTCGGTAATTGCATTATCAATAAATTTTATTGGAGATGATAACACAGATTCTATTGTCAATTCACCGCTTTTTATTTTTACTGTCGTTCTCCATAAAGTATATACGACAAACCAAAAGATATAGGCTATCGCCATTCGTGGAATCTTGTTTTTATAAATTTTAGATAATGGCTGAGGTCTGTTAAGATCAAGCAAGAACGAACCTGAAATCATAAAAAATACAGGTACTGAAAATCGTGATAAAGTATCGTATACATTCAGTGCATTCCATTGAGAAGAATATTCGTTCATTCCGCTATTGCTGCATACATGAATACAAACAACGGCAAGAGCCGATATTATTCTAAGAAGATCACGATATACGCTGCGTTGTTTTAAATTATCCGTACCGATTTTTAACACTCCCTAATTTTAATTTTTTATTCGGTGATTAACGGTTTATCTCAACCTTTTTTCGGGTATTTTATTCAAAGCTACCGCTATAACCGAAGATACTACACATTTCAGAATATCTCCCGGAATAAACGGAAGTGAAACAGTCATAAATGCAGATTTTACATCAAATCCGTTATAGAAGCACATAAACAATACGCCGAAAATGTGCATTATAGGTATTCCCAATCCGATTGTTACGAGAATATAGCGCGTCAAGCTGTTTTTGTTTCCTCTTAAAAGGCTTATAACTATAACTGCAAAAAGGAATCCGAAATAGAATCCGCCTGTCGGTCCGAAAAGCTTGCCCGGGCCTGATGTTCCCGACGAAAATACGGGAAGTCCTATAAGTCCCATAAGAAGATATACCGTAATTGCACAGGCTGCCTGCTTCGGTTTAAGTATAAGTCCGGTAAGGTTTACGGCAACAGTATGCAGACTCAGAACAATCGTCGTAAACGGCAGAGGTATAGACAAATATGACGCTATGCACAAGCAGGCTATGCACAGTGATATTTTCGCAACCACATACAAATCAATTCTTTTTTCTTGTGCGTTCATTTTTTCCTACTCCTTAAAAAAATGTGTTTCAACAGTCGCGCATATTGCATGATAAACAGGAAGATGCAGCTCCTGAATTTTATATGTTTCTTTTTCGTCAACTATAATAGCCGTATTGCAGATTTCCGCAAGCTTGCCTCCGTCTTTTCCCGTAAGCGCAATGGTATAAAGTCCGAGAGATTTCGCAACTTTTGCGGCGGCACAAACATTTTCGGCGTTACCGGATGTGCTTATCCCGATAAACGCGTCGCCCTCTCTGCCATAGCCGAGAGTCTGCTGAGCATAAATCAAGCTCGGATCGCAGTCATTCATAAAAGCCGTATTCAGCGCAGAAGAGGAATCAAGTGAAATTGTCGGCAATCCCTGCTGTAAACCGTTGAGTATGCTGTCGTCGATTTCAGGGCATCGTTTTTTCATAAGCTGAATTTTTTCATGTGAAATCGGTCTTTTTTTCAAAAAGCCTTTCATAAGCTCCCCTGTTATATGCTGTGCGTCGGAACAGCTTCCGCCGTTTCCGCAAACGAGCAGCTTACCTGAGTTTTCAAAGCTTTTTATAATACCGGAACAAGCCTGCCTTATTTCATTTTCGTTTTTCAATAAAATAGGATATCTACCGCAAAGTTCAGTAATAAAGTCCATTTTCATCTCACCGTTTATTTATTTTGATTTTCAAATCCGTAAGCGGCAGTCATTATCGCCGCGCAGTCACCGATGCTGTCACCGAGGAGAGCCGGAACAATCTTGCAACAGCTTCTCGTATAGCTCAAAGCCTCTTTTTCTATTTCGGCTTCCATAGCCGGGCGCAACAGCTTTTCACTTCGGGCAAAAACGCTGCCTATCACTATGCAGTCGGGATTAAAAATATCCATAATTACAGCCGCAGTTCTTCCGAGATATTTTCCGCTCGTTTCATAGATTTTAACCGCGTCTTTATCTCCGTTTTCGGCAGAATGTGCAAGCTCCTTTGCCGTAGCGTTTATTCCAAAGAGCGCGGCAAGATTTTTTATTCCGCCGCCGCTGCAATACCCTTCCGCAGAGCCGGCTTTGCCGTATCCGACAGGGCCGTCCTCAGTCAACCTTATATGACCTATCTCGCCTGCCATATCGTTTGTACCCGTATATAATTTGCCGTCAATAACAATTCCTGCGCCGAAGCCTGTGCCGAAAGTGAGAAAG
>JAQXHF010000019.1 GCA_029007095.1 Clostridia bacterium
TCAAGGAAGAATGTAGATACTGCGTGACCTGCTTCGTGATACGCTGTCAGGCGTTTTTCCTTATCTGTCATCTTGTGGGATTTTTTCTCGGTACCGACAACTACCTTTATAGTAGCTTCTTCAATTTCAGCCATAGTTATAGCTTTCTTATTACGCCTTGCGGCAAGCAAAGCGGCTTCATTAAGGAGATTTTCAAGGTCGGCGCCTACAAAACCGACAGTAGAATTCGCAATTACGCCGAAATCGACATCAGGTGCAAGAGGCTTGCCCTTCGCATGAACTTTGAGAATTGCCTCTCTTCCCTTTGTGTCGGGATATCCGACCGTTACCTGTCGGTCAAAGCGTCCCGGACGAAGCAACGCGGGATCAAGTATATCGGGGCGGTTTGTTGCCGCTATAACGATTACTCCGGAATTTTTACCGAAGCCGTCCATCTCAACAAGCAACTGATTGAGTGTTTGCTCACGCTCGTCATGACCGCCGCCCATTCCGGCGCCTCTGTGACGGCCTACTGCGTCAATTTCATCTATAAAGATTACCGACGGAGAAGCTTTCTTAGCCTGGTCAAAGAGGTCGCGGACTCTCGACGCACCTACGCCGACATACATCTCGACAAAATCCGAGCCTGAAATTGAAAAGAACGGAACATTCGCTTCGCCCGCAACGGCTCTTGCCAGCAAGGTTTTACCTGTACCCGGAGGGCCGACAAGTAAAACGCCCTTTGGAATTCTCGCACCGAGTGAATTAAATCTCTGCGGACTTTTCAGAAAATCAACCATTTCCTGAAGCTCCTCTTTTTCTTCATCCGCGCCTGCAACCTGGTCAAAAGTAGTCTTTTCCTTGTCGTCCTGCGCGTTCTTTGCGTTGATTTTGCCGAAGCTCAGAGTCTTATTCATATCTCCGCCGACAGCATTCATCTTACGCATCATTATAACAAGCAATACTACAAGAAGTATTCCCATTATCATAGACGGCAAAAGGTTAAGCAGCCATGAGCCTGTCGAACCCGAAATGAACTCATACTTTATCATTTCGTCTTCGGTTTTAGCCGCCTTGTTGTGTTCTCTTATAATATCGTTAACATCGTCAACAAAGATGCTGACATTGGGAACGGTATATTCCTTTTCGGTTTTTTCACCGACGAGCTTATATTCAAGCTTGCCGCTGCTGAGATTAAGAGAGAACTCGCTGACCTTGCCCTGATCGAAATACTGTACTATTTGATAATACTCTACCTTATCCTCTTGATTCTGCGCGTTCCTCGACGCAAACGCAATCGAACCGACCATTACAAGCGGTATGAGAATATACGGAAGAATAGCAAAAATACGGTTCTTCTTTTTGTTATTTTTATTCGGTGTGTTATTCAAAATTTTCACTCCTTATTTTGAGCATTGGAATAAATCTCGCGTTTCAGCACGCCGATGTACGGAAGATTTCTGTACTTCTCATCATAATCAAGGCCGTAACCGACAACAAACTCATCAGGAACATGGGCGCCCGAATAATCAGCCTTAATATCCGCTATTCTGCGCTCCGGCTTATCGAGCAAGGTGCAGACGCGTATGCTATTGGGATTTCTCGTTTTAAGCAATGCGCTGACATAAGAGAGTGTAACTCCGCTGTCGAGAATATCCTCGACAAGAAGCAAATCCTTACCTTTCAGGTCGATATCAAGGTCCTTGATAATTTTAACCGTTCCCGAAGTTCTCGTACCCGAACCGTAGCTTGATACGCACATAAAATCTATATTGCAAGGTACGGTTATGGCTCTCATCAAATCAGCCATAAATACAACCGAGCCTTTTAATATGCTTACAAGCAAAAGATTTTTATTTTCATAATCCTTGCTTATCTGAGCGCCAAGCTTCGATACTATATCGGCAAGCTCCTCTCTGCTGAAATATACCTTTTCAATATCGTCTTCTATCATTTTTTAGTCCCCTCTGATTATCATTACAGATTTTGTTTTTTCCGTGATTTTGCATCTTTCGCAGCAACCTATACCGTAAATCCATACAACGCCTAAATCGTCGGCAAGCACGGGTACGGTATTTCTGTTTTTAAGCTTTTTTTCATTGAAAAGCTTTTTTAATGTTTTAGTACATGAGCTGCCTGCAAGCCGTATTTTGTCACCCTCGTTTCGGCTTCGCATAACAGGCCGACCTATGATACTGTCGAAGTCTAACACATTATTATGAACATTTTGTGACTGTTGTAATTCGCTGATGTTAATAATTTCACCTGTCAAAATTTGCCCCGGAGCTTCGCACCGTAAGGAGCTGAAATCGCGCTCCCATTTTTCGGTATTTTCACAAGTCGGATTTATCATCAGCACTCCGTCTTTACATTCGGCTATAACGCCGCCCGTTATCTGAGCTTTGCCGCCGTTTAAAATATCCTCAACAAGTCGGATATGTATTTTTTCAGGTCTGATGTCTGCTTCTCTTTTTAGAATTTCGGTAATCACTCTGCTCTTTACAGCTTCGTGTTCATCCGAAAAATATTTAACCGCATAACCGCCGTCGGACAACTTTGACGCCGCGATTATACTATCGGTTAACGAATCAAAGTAATCGCTGTCGCTGCGCGCAGAATCCATAAGCCGAGACAGAGATGATTCGACCGACGGATTTATGGCTTTTAACTGCGGTATAACATTTAATCTTATGCGGTTTCTTGTATATTTATCTTCAAAATTGGTTGAGTCATTCACATATTCTATGCCGTTGTCGGCGCAGTAAGCTCTGACCTCGGAAGAACTGCAATCTATGAGCGGTCGGATTATATTATCCCTAACCGCCGGAATTGAGCAAAGTCCTTTGACGGAAGCTCCGCGAGTTATATTGAACAAAAGAGTTTCGCATCTGTCGCTCAGAGTATGAGCCGTAGCGATCAACGCTTTTTCGGCAACGGAATTGAAGAAATCATATCTGACTTTTCTGCCACATTCCTCCTCGCCCATACCGCTTTCGGCGGCAAGCTTTGGCACATCGGCTTTTAAGGTGCGAAGCTCTACACCGAGTTTTTTACAGCAATTCTTTACAAACTGCTCGTCGGAATCAGCTTCCTCACCTCGTATGCCGTGATTTACATGACAGGCAATAAGTCTGATATTGTATTCATCTTTTAAAGAGTAAAGAATATGGAGCAAAGCCATAGAATCCGCTCCGCCCGAAACGGCGACTACTACTGTCGCGTTTTTTAAAGGCATACGGTATTTTTCTATTGTTTCTCTGACCTTACATATCATTTCTGATTTTCTCCAAGCCCATAAACATAGTATGATCTGCGTCCCATGCCATTTGTACGGT
>JAQXHF010000020.1 GCA_029007095.1 Clostridia bacterium
AATATGTAATGAACTTTATGCTGTTCATAGCCGAAGAAATGCGTGAAATTATGGCTAAGCTCGGCGTCAGAACGGTTGACGAACTCGTCGGAAGAACCGACCTTGTAAGGCCGAGAGAGCATAGAATTACTCACAGAGCGGAAACTATCGACCTTTCAAACATTATCGGCACACCCTACCCCGTTCATTTCAACAAGGAAGATGTGTTTGATTTCCAGCTTGAAAAGACGCTTGACGAAAAGGTGCTTCTGCCCGAATTTGAGAAATATATCAAAAAAGGAAAGCCGCACAGTTTCAGCGTAAATGTTTCAAGCACAAACCGTACTGTCGGTACGATTCTCGGCTCGGTAATTACCGAAAAGCTCGGCAACAATGTTGAAGACGATACCTATACATTAGAGTGTATCGGCGGAGGCGGTCAGTCTTTCGGTGCTTTCGTTCCCAAGGGACTGACAATAAAGCTTGAAGGCGACAGCAACGACTATTTCGGCAAGGGACTTTCAGGCGGTAAACTTGTTGTTTACCCGAACAGAAAAAGCACATTCCCCGCAAAGGATAATATAATTATAGGTAATGTTGCGCTTTACGGAGCGACCGGCGGCGAAGCATATATAAACGGTATTGCCGGCGAGCGCTTCTGCGTCAGAAATTCAGGCGCGTACGCCGTTGCAGAGGGTTGCGGCGACCACGGCTGTGAATATATGACCGGCGGACGGGTACTGATACTCGGCAAAACAGGTAAAAATTTCGCGGCAGGTATGAGCGGCGGTATCGCATATGTTCTCGACCGCAACCACGATTTCTACCTCAAACTTAACAAAAAAATGATTACCATGTCGCCCGTAACGGAAAAATATGATATAAGCGAAATTAAGAATCTGCTCAAAAACCATATCAAAGAAACAGGTTCGCCTCTCGCAAAAGAAATTCTTGATAACTTCGACGATTATCTGCCGTTGTTCAAAAAAGTCATTCCCAACGACTATAAGAAGATGATGATTTCTATCGGCAGGCTTGAAGAAAAAGGAATTCCGCACGAGCAGGCTAAGCTTGAAGCATTCTATTTAAACCGTACAAACGGTTCTGAGGAGGAATAACATGGGTAAGCCAACAGGATTTATGGAATTTTCAAGGGAGCTTAACCAAGCAGTTTCTCCGCTTGACAGGATTAAAAATTTCTCTGAGTTTCACGCTCCTCTCAATAACGAACAGCGCAAAACTCAGGCGGCAAGATGTATGAACTGCGGTGTGCCTTTCTGCCAGTCGGGTGTTGCATTTTCCGGCGGTGCAGTCAGCGGATGCCCTCTGCATAATCTCATTCCCGAATGGAATGATGAGATTTACAACGGTAATGACCGCGAGGCTCTTTCAAGATTGCTCAAAACCAATAATTTCCCCGAATTCACAGGCAGAGTTTGCCCCGCTCTTTGTGAAGCGGCTTGCACCTGCGGACTGAATGACGATCCCGTTACCGTTAAAGAAAACGAGTTGTATACGATAGAAACAGGCTTTGCAAACGGTTGGATGGAGCCTAAAATTCCAAAAGTCAGAACCGACAAAAAGGTTGCCGTTATAGGCTCAGGCCCTTCGGGACTTGCAGCGGCGGACAGACTCAATCAGCGCGGTCACAATGTAACCGTGTTTGAGCGTGACAGTCGCCCCGGCGGACTGCTTATGTATGGTATCCCGAATATGAAACTCGAAAAATCCGTCATTGAACGCCGCGTAAAGCTGATGAAAAAAGAAGGCGTTGTCTTCCGCTGCGGAACCGATATCGGCAAGGATATCGACGCGCAAACGATAGTTGACAGCTTTGACGCAGTAATAATTTGCTGCGGTGCAAAACAGCCTCGTTCTCTAAAAAATGCTGATGACAGCGTAAACGGAATTATGTACGCTGTCGATTATCTCTCCGACGCTACACGAGAGGTTATCGGTGAAAAAGAGAACAGTGTTTCTGCCAAAGATAAGAATGTCATCATTGTCGGAGGCGGCGACACAGGCAATGACTGCGTAGGCACAAGCATCAGACAAGGCTGCAAATCCGTAATTCAGCTTGAAATGATGCCGAAGCTTCCCGACTCACGCGCGGAAAACAATCCGTGGCCGCAGTGGCCGAGGGTTTGCAAAACCGATTACGGTCAGGAAGAAGCTATTGCGGTTTTCGGCTCTGATCCCCGAATTTATCAAACAACAGTCAACGGAATCGTTACAAACGAGAAAGGAGAGCTTACCGCAGTTAAAACGGTTAAGCTTGAACCCAAAACCGTTGACGGAAGAATGGTAATGCATGAGATTGAAAACAGCGAGGAGGAACTCCCCTGCGAACTTATGCTGATAGCGGCAGGCTTTACAGGCTGTCAAAGCTATGTTCCCGAAGCTTTCGGAGTTACACTCACTCCGAGAGGAACCGTGGAAACAGACGCTAACAGATACGCAACCTCAACCGACAAAATCTTTGCCGCCGGCGACGCGCGAAGAGGACAGTCTCTCGTGGTCTGGGCGATTGCCGAGGGACGCGCCTGTGCAAAAGAAGTTGACGAATATCTGATGCAGTACACCGATATGATATAAACTAACCATACGCATATAAAAAGCCAATGGCTTGTAACGGGATAATTAACCGCTACAAGCCATTTTATTTTACTGACATTATAACTTTAAAAGCTCACTTTCGGTAAGTATATAGTCGGGTTTTGCGTCATGTGTTTCGGCAGGGACTTCTCCGTTTTTCATCAGGAATTCTTCGGCGCAAAGCACCACGGACGCTCCACTGAACCGTTCCATAAAGCGGTCATAATATCCGCCGCCCTTGCCGAGCCTTGTACCGTCACGCGAAACACAAAGGCATGGCACAAGCGCAAGCTCAATTTCAGAGAAATCAACGATTCTTTCGGACGAGAGCGGTTCAAAAATTCCCATTACGGAGCTTTCAAGCTCGTTTAAACTCTGAATTTCCACAGCCTGCATTATTCCGTCACCGATAATCCTCGGAACAAGCAATCTTTTATGCTGCGACAATGCCGCCGCTAAAACAGACGAAGTATCAGGTTCATTCGGAAGTGAAACAAAGCTGAAAACCGTTTCGCAGCTCTGCCACAATTCGGTTTCCAGCAAAATTTCCGCCATTTTCTCTCCCCAAGTTTTCCACTCAGGGAGAGAAATTTTATCTCTGTATTCTCGGCAAAGCCGTCTTAATTCTCGCTTTTTTTCACTCTGCAAGGTCATATTCTCGCAACGCCGGAATCACGCGCCGCCTGTGCAACAGCCTGTGCAACAGCCTTACCGACTCTCGGATCAAATGCCTTAGGAATAATGTAATCGGGTGAAAGCTCCTCGTCCGAAACAAGTCCTGCAAGAGCCTTAGCTGCGGCAATCTTCATTTCCTCGTTTATGTCGCTTGCTCTGACATCGAGCGCACCGCGGAATATTCCGGGGAAAGCAAGAACATTGTTGATTTGATTCGGGAAATCGCTTCTGCCGGTTCCGACAACAGCCGCTCCCGCCTCGCGGGCAACATCAGGCATAATTTCCGGAACAGGATTTGCCATAGCCATAACTATCGGATCTTTCGCCATAGACTTAATCATTTCAGGTGTTACGCAGCCCGGAGCGGATACACCGATAAAGATATCTGCGCCTTTCATAGCGTCTTGAAGCGAACCTCTGAGATGATTTTTATTTGTAAAGTCGGCAATATCCTGTTTAGCCGGTGCAAGGTCATCGCCGTCACATATGATTCCCTTACGGTCACACATAATTATATTGCCTATACCCATACTTGTGAAAAGCTTAGCGATAGCAACGCCTGCCGCGCCTGCTCCGTTAAATACTGCGGTACAGTCCTCAATCTTCTTACCTACAAGTTTAAGAGCATTTATAAGAGAAGCGGAGCAAATAACCGCCGTTCCGTGCTGGTCGTCGTGGAAAATAGGAATATCTGCTTTCTCTTTAAGCTTACGCTCGATTTCAAAGCATCTCGGAGCTGCAATATCCTCAAGATTTATTCCGCCGAAGCTTCCGCAAAGCAGAGCTACGGTATTTACAAACTCGTCAACATCCTTTGTCCTTATGCAAAGAGGGAAAGCGTCAACGCCTCCGAACTCCTTAAAGAGAACGCATTTGCCCTCCATAACGGGCATACCTGCCTCCGGTCCGATATCTCCGAGTCCGAGAACTGCGGAACCGTCCGTAATAACCGCAACAAGATTATTGCGGCGCGTCAACTCATAGCTTTTGTTGATATCCTTTTGGATTTCAAGGCACGGCTGCGCAACGCCCGGCGTGTATGCAAGTGAAAGAGCGTCCTTTGAGTCAACCTTTGCTCTTGCAACGACCTCTATTTTGCCGTTCCATTCGTAGTGAAGTTTAAGTGATTCTTTTGCGTAATCCATTTATAAAAAT
>JAQXHF010000021.1 GCA_029007095.1 Clostridia bacterium
CATTGTCTGTGATGTGTGCAACCCTCGGAAATCAATATGCTATCTCCGTCTTTAAGGTTGTCAATCGCCGCAGCTCCATTGACTGCAATTTCAAGAAATCCTTTGTATCTCGCCATTAAAATCGAAAACGAAGTCAGCAGAATATCATCGGGAGTTTCTTTTGAGGCGCGCTCAAAGACCTGACTGTCGGTTATAACGATTTTTGGCTTAGTTCCGAGCTTTGAGAGAGCCTGTGCGAATTCGGTTTCTCTTGTTACGACTGCATATGCTCCTGCGTCAATTATATCGCGTACAGTTTGTTGCTGAGGTAAAATCAGTCTTCCCTTAGGTGCGGCGGAATCAATGGGAGTTATCAGCATAACATAATCACCGGGTTCAATAAGGTCAGCAACTATATGTTTTTCCTCAGCGTCTTTAACATTAAGAGCAGCTATTCTTTCTTTAAGCTGATATATCCCCTCACCTGTTTCTGCGCTAACTTCAACAGCATTTTCATCACTTTTGAAGTTTTGCAAATCCGATTTATTATACACAACAAGATAATTTATATCTTTCTCTTTAAAAAGCTCAATAAGCTCGTTGTCGCAGTCTGTTAAGCCAACAGTTCCGTCAACTATCAAAACAGCAATATCGGTTTTGTTAAGCACCTGTTTTGTCTTGCGTATCCTCATTTCACCGAGCTTGCCCTCGTCGTCAAAACCCGGAGTATCAATTATCATAACCGGACCGAGCGGTAAAAGCTCCATTGATTTATATACGGGATCGGTGGTAGTTCCTCTTACATCAGAAACTACTGCAAGCTCCTGACCTGTAACGGCGTTAACCACGCTTGATTTTCCGGCATTTCTTCTGCCGAAAAAGCCGATATGAACACGATTTGCAGACGGTGTATCGTTAAGTCCCATTGAAATACCTCCCTTTCAAGAAAATAATAATTTATCAGAATCTGAAATCTCGAATACCTTGTTCAATTTTTTCAAGATGATCCTTGCAGATTTCTTTAACCTTTTCTTTGGGGATTTTTTCAACCTCGGCTTTTATAAGCGCCTCGCCTATCGCCTTTGTTTCTTCTGATGCATAGTCCATCAAATATTCTTTAAGAGTCATAAGTGCGTTCGGATGACAGCAATTCTGAATCTGTCCGCTCTTGCAAAGGCTCATAAATCTGTCGCCTGTTCTTCCCTCTCGGTAGCAAGCTGTGCAGAATGACGGAATATATCCAAGCTCCATTAACCAACGAACGACCTCATCGAGAGTGCGCTTATCGCTTACATCAAACTGTTCGGAGTTTTCATCTTCCGGCTCTTCCTCATAATATCCGCCGACGCTTGTTCTTGAAGCACCGCTTATCTGCGAAACGCCGAGACGAATTACCTTTTCTCTTACTGCTTTGCTTTCGCGAGTTGAAATAATCATACCGGTATAAGGAACCGCGATTCGTATAATAGCGCAAATTTTTGCAAAAATATCGTCGCTGATTCCGTTGTCAAAAACATCGGGATCTATGTCATCGGCACGCTTGATTCTCGGAACACTTATAGTATGAGGGCCAACACCGTGAACAGCCTCCAAGTGTTCCGCGTGCATAAGCAATCCGGCAAGCTCATAGCGGTAAAGCTCCAAGCCGAAAAGTACGCCTAAACCTACATCGTCAATTCCGCCCTCCATAGCTCTGTCCATAGCTTCGGTATGATACGCATAGTTATGCTTAGGTCCTGTCGGATGAAGTTGCTCATAGCTTTCTTTATTATAAGTTTCCTGGAAAAGAATGTATGTTCCGATTCCCGCTTCTTTTAATTTTCTGTAATTTTCAACGGTTGTAGCGGCAATATTAACATTAACTCTGCGGATAGCTCCGTTTTTGTGCTTTATGCTGTATATTGTGTTGATACATTCAAGTACATATTCAATCGGATTGTTTACGGGATCTTCACCAAGTTCAATGGCAAGACGCTTATGTCCCATATCTTGAAGTGCGATTACTTCACGCTTAATTTCTTCCTGAGTAAGCTTTTTCCTTGCAATGTGTTTATTTTTGAGATGATACGGGCAGTAAACGCATCCGTTTACGCAATAATTGGAAAGGTAAAGAGGCGCGAACATAACGATTCTGTTGCCGTAAAAATCCTTTTTTATTTGTTCGGCAAGGTCGTACATTTCGTTAATTTTTTCTTCATTCTCACACGCAAGAAGAACGGAAGCTTCTCTGTGCGTCAAGCCTTTCAGCTTTTTTGCTTTTTCGAGTAAGCTGTCTATAAGTTCGATATTGTCTTTGTTCTCATCTGCATAAGCAAGAGTTTCGAGTATTTCCTCGTGATTTATAAACTCCTCGGCTTTAAGTGATTTCGGATCATACATAATTAATCATCCTTTCAAAAATTTGTTTTAAACGCCCGAATATGCCGTTTTAACGCTTATTCCGTCAAGTTTACCTATTTTACCGGAAAGAGCGCTGATTTCGCCTTGCGTAGCGTCTACCGCAATACTGACAATATTTATATTTCTTGCTTTATAGGGAATTCCCATTCTGCCTATGATTATATCGCTGTAATCATGCAAAATGGAGTTGAGTTGCTCAACTGATTTTGTGTTTTCAACAATTATTCCCATTACGGCTACTCTTGTTTCCATATAAAAACCTCCAAAAAAATATGCGCCGCTGAGCGACGCAAATTAACTAAAATATAATCTGTACTTCTCACTCAGAAATTCTTGAAATCAGTTATCAGAATTTTATCGTCATCTTTGCTTCGGGACTCCCAACCGCTCAGATTGATAATATTTTATCATATATATCGTCTTAAATCAATACAAATTAGAATTATTTTAAAATAAGTTTGTATCTCTGACTGTTAATAGTTAAATATGACTCGTTGAATTCATCAACATTATCGGGTAAATGAAATTCAGCACACGCGGGAATAGAATTAACATCAGCCGAACAAGCGTTTACAACTGTAACTTTTTCACCGCAAATCAACTCTATTTTGTACTGTGAATTCCTTAGAAAAAAGAAAATCGGTGACTTAACAACAGCAATATCGGAATCGGTTTTTGCCGTGAAACTTTTTGCCGAATAAAGAATTTTACCGTCAGCAACAATACAAACTTTATCGCTGAATGTGAAAACCGCCGGACTGCAATTTGGTTTACGGCTAAGCCAGTAGAAAATGTGCTCTTTATTCACAGTAGGGTGATTTATAATAATATCTGCGTCAATTCTCATGAGCAAATTGTCAACTCTCTCCTGAGAATATCTCAAATACTGCTCCCCACCTTTGGTTGGCAGGAGCTTATTTTCTTTAAGCTTCCATCGTAAATCGTTAAAAACTATACCCTGAAAGTATGGAGGTACTTTGTAATTAAAGTCAGCAAAAAGTTTTTCGTAAAACTCCATTGAACTTTCAAATATTATATCAGGCAAAAAAGCAGAAGCAACTATACTTTGCTCATTATTTCGGTTATAAATATACTCACCGTCGGAACAAAATCCTATTTTCATTTTTTCTTTGAGAATATCACAGCAGTATTTTTCGTCTTCGTGCTTGAAATTCTCTGTCGAATCGAATAAAATATTATTTTCTCCTCTGTTTTTGACACATATATTTATATTTGTCTGAGTTATAAATGCATTTTTAGGATCGCTTAAATCATAAATACCGCTTTTTACAAGCGTCTTATATCTGTAATGAACAAGCTTAGGCTTGCCGTTGTAATACTGTGTAATTCGGTAGGTTACAAGATCGACCTTATCGTAAACAGTTTCAAAGAAATTAACTACCGAGTCAATAGTATCCTCTCTCAATGTGTCGTCGGAGTCCAAAAAGAAAATATATTTTCCTTTTGCAAGAGAAAGACCGCGGTTTCTTGTAATTGATAAGCCTTCATTTTCCTTTGAAATGAGCTTTATGTTTTCATATTTATCGGAATATTTTCGGCAAATGCTTTCGCTCGAATCGGTAGAACCGTCATTTATTAAAAGAACCTCAATTTTTGAGAAATCTGCGCTTTGATTGATTAGAGAAGAAATGCATTTGTCTAAAAATTTTTCTGAATTATATATAGGGACAATAACGGTGGCAATAAACGGGAAATCACACATTAAAGTCACCTCCGAGGAGGCGTTTGCACAGTTTGCAGCCGAAATTTTTTATAATTCCGTTTTTCCTTCGGTATAGCTTGTAATATGCCCATGCAGCTATGCAGCATTTGAGAGTATTTACACCGAATTTACCGGCATAAAAATTCATTACAACATCATTGTCAATCAACGGCATAGTTTTTTCTTTATAATATATGTCTCTGCCGCTGAATTCAAAATCCTCAAACTTTGAATCGGCGTTATAAAGCAGCTCGGTATCTATATGAAAAGTCGAATTTATCCACGAAACAGTCGCATAGCTGTCAGAAAACGGAATCAAAGATTCTTTAATTAAATAAAAGCTGTCTTCTGTCGGGTTGCTTATATAACGGGATATTACATTTCTCAGATAAAAATAAGTAGATTTATCGTTTGCACTTGCTTTAAAGAAGAATGATGCGTCAGGGCAAAAGGAGAAATCAACGGACTCGTTTTCAATAAGTAAATCGGTATATACAAGCGTTTCGTGTATTGATTCAATTTCGTCATAAACCGAATAAGCGGCAATAAAACTGAGAATCTCAAACGGACTTATATTTTTAGGCAATAATTGATTTTGACGAATTACATCTGTTTTAAGCAAATAATTAGAATATTTTGAGCGGCTTGCAAGCTCGTCAAAGGTAAAATTCTCCCTGAAAAGGTTATCGCATTTATTTCCGTCTGTAAAACCGATATTGCAAGCGCAGGCTTTGCCGGAATTTGTCATTTTGATAAAGGCGTCGGGTGCATATATGCAATTAATATCGGAGATTAAAATATAATCGCCCTTTGCTTCTGAGATAGCTTTGCAAAAAGCTGAATAATTATCGTTTCCGCTGAAAGCCTTAATATTATTTAAAATGCTGCTGTCCATTTCGGCAAGAGCTTCGCTGTCATCTATGTGACATAACAAAAGCTCAGCTATATTGGAATATGAGAAAACAGATGTGCAAAATCTTGTCAGTTTTTTTACATCAGAAACATAAGGTAAGATTACCGTTATACTATCCATAAGATTATTCCTTATTTCTTTTCAGATTTGAATATTTTATTAAAAAGACCTTTAAGTCCGCTGCTTTCCTCTGCCTTAGTATCAGACTGTGACGAGGAATCTGACACAGTGCCGGGTTTTACGCTGTCAACTTTAAATACAAACATAACGCTTGTTGTTGCGTTCTGCGGAGCTTTTGTGAAAATTGTATATTGTTTACCCAATTCAATCCATGCAGACATTTTTGCCGTTACCTCATCAGCGTCGCCGTCAAAACCGACAAGCTGTGATATACTGTCCGAAGTTAAATCTGCCTGAACCTCAGCAAGCGTTGAGCTGAGATTGTTCAACGCGCCTGTTTCTGAAATCGCTTTAAGAGCGTTTATTAAATCCTTGTTATCGTTGATAGCTTTTTGCAGAGCAGTCAGCGTTTCAACAGTTTTAGGCATATTGTTGATTGCTTTCTTAACATCAGGATTGCTCAGATCTTTTGACATCTCTCTGAGCAAATTCATACCGGCCTGTATAGCTTCGGCGCTGACATCGTCACCGAACACGCTGTTCAATATATCGAGCGTCGATTCAAGACCGTCAATATCAGCGTGTTCAATATAGTTTATCAAGCTCTGCATTGTTTTGATATTGTTAGGCGTCGTATATTTGTTTATTACATCCAACAGAGCTTTATTGTTATCGTAAAGTGAAGCGGCTTCTTCGACAACGGACGAAAGACTGCTTATTTTATTAGGATCGGAGGTTAGCGTGTTGAGGAGCGTATTAGCGTCCATAGCTTCAAGACTCTTTTGTATATTCTGAAGCTTTGATAAATTTTCTCTGACATCGCCCATTGAATTTGCAATAGAATTGAGTCCTATATCAAGCGAACCTATTGGTACGGCTGCAAACATTAAGTTTCCAAGTTCAAAATTATTAGTTTCGGCACTAATTGTAAAGGTGTCGCTGAAACTTACGGCTGCGTCAGAATTTGTATTATCGGAATTTATGCCAAGACTCTCTGAAATTCCCGGAAATCCTGCAAAAATTGCATATTGTTTGCTTCCGTCTCCCACGGATTTACCGTTTTCAACTGTAATGTTCTGAAAACGGGATTCGCTGAGTACGATTCCGCCGACAACGACAAGCGGATTATACATAACGGTATCTTGCCCGTTGACAGTAACCGTATAATCATCAACATTGTGAATTGTAATCTGAATTTTAACTTTTCCGCTCTTACCTACAATATCAGCCGCAGACATTTCTTGATCGTTAAGGAAATACTTTATTTCAAAACTAAGCGGAAGTTCAGCTTCGGAAATGCCCTGATAATACAGATCTGTCGAATTCATATGCCAACGTAGATTTTGACCGTCTATTTCAGGATAAGAATCATCCTTAACATTTTCAATTTGAGAAAGATTTGTTACATCGTCGATATATACTCCGGCTTTTACGGTATGCAACCAATCGCTTACAACGGTTTTAACTTTATTTCCGCTGTTATCAAGATTTACATATACGGTTTCTGATTTTGAAACATAACCGGCAGGCTCGGTATATCTGACATTTAGGTTTTCCGAGTTGGTATTATCTGTATTTTCCTCTTGTGTTTTACCGCAAGCACAAAGCGAAAGCATTGCTAAAACCAATATCAGCGATATCATTCTTTTAATTTTAATTGTTTTCATTTGCGTCTCCTTCGTCGTTAATAACAAAGCCTGTGTATGATTTCTCATCAAAAATTAAAGCGTCATTATCAGTACCGTTGTTTCCTGCCGCAACAGTCTTGGGGGTTTTTCGTTTTCTTTTGTATTCTTGTTTTGCACCCCAACCCTTAGTCGTCTTAGCTATGACCGGTTCAAGAATCGCCAAAGCCGGAGTTAAGACAAACATTATGACAAATGCGCTTATCAAAGCACCTCTTGCGAGCATTGCACAGATAGTTTTTATCATTGAAATCGAGCAAAGGCAATACACGCCGAATGTCGCAAAGAAGAAAACAGCGGCGCTTTGCAGAACCGAATGCATTGCGGAATTTGCAGCTCTTTTTATAGCTTTTATCTTTCCTCGTCCGAGTTCGATTTCTTCTTTAAACTTGGAGGTTAAAAGAATAGCATAGTCGATAGTCGCACCGAGCTGAACGCAAGTAATAAGCGTAGGAGCGATAAACGGAATGGAAGTACCTATTATTGTAGAGATTCCCTCGTTTATCCATATAGCCAGTTCAATCGTTAATATAATAATTATAGGTATCGAAACAGATTTAAACAGAATGAGCAACAGTATAAATATTGCCGCGATAGAAATGATATTAGTCACGGTAAAATCGGTTTTTGTGACATCAATCATATCATTGTAGAGCGCTCCTTCGCCGGTGATGTATCCGTTTGAGTCATATTTTTTAATTATGCTGTCAATTTGTTCAACCTGATTATTTGATTCATCGGTAGCGGCTTCGTATATAGAGTTAACAAGCATGAGCTGATAACCGCCTTTTTTAACCGCTGAGTTGATTTCATCAGGCATAATAATATCCGGCACGGAAGAGCCAACAAAAACATTGTATGCAAGGATTGAATTTACACCGTCAACATTTTGAATTTCGGATTCCATTTTTGCGAGTTTTTTCGGTGAAATATCATCATCAACTATCACAAAATGCGAGGTAGTCATATTAAACTGTTCTTTAAGCACATTTAAAGCCTGAACCGAATCCATATCTTCCGGCAAAGTACTTGACAGATTGTAATACTTATCAACACTTGAAGCTAAAAGAACAGCGGGTATAAGCAAAATAACCGCAACAGAAGCGAAAATTTTTCTTTTTTTAACTACAAATTTTGTGATTTTTGAGAAATTAGGAACAAAATTTTTATGTTTATACCGTTCAATGTATTTATCGGCCAAAAGCAAAACGGTAGGCAGGACGGTTACGGAAGTCAAAACTCCGAACAAAACTCCCTTTGCCATAACGATTCCGATATTGAAGCCAATCTTAAACTGCATAAAGCACAGCGCAAGGAAGCCGAACAAAGTTGTAAGTGAACTGCCTGAAATTGAAATCACAGATGCTTTCAGCGTTCTTTCCATAGCAAGACTGATGTTATCGGTCTTTTTCTTTTCATCCTTAAATCGGTTATAAACGATTATCGAATAATCCATTGTTACCGCAAGTTGAAGAATGGCGGCAATACATTGTGTTATAAAAGAAACATCGCCAAAGATGAAGTTTGTTCCCATATTATATATTACCGCCATACCGAGTACAGCAATGAGCAGTATCGGTAATATATATGATTCAAACGCTACAAAAAGCGTAATTACGGCAAGAACAACAGCTATTGCAATATAGAGCGGAGTCTGTTTGTCGGTCAGCGTTTTTGTATCGGCGTTAATCGGCGTAAGTCCACTAAGCATACATTCTTTTTGCGTAACCTTTTTGATTTCTTCAACTGCATTGGATTGATCGAGTGAAGACGCGTCATTGTCAAACTGAACCATCATCATAGTATAGTTGCCGTCTTCACTGTAAAAAATATTTCTCAATTCATCTGGCAGAATGTCAGCCGGTACGCTGGTATCAATAAGATCGTCAGTCCAAATAACAGAAGAAACATTTTCGACAGAAGCAATTTTTTCTTTCAGCCGTTGAACCTGTTTAGGCGTTTTACCCTCAACTATAACCATAGTCATAGAACTGTAATTATATGTGTCCGTGAGGATTTGTTCGCCCTTAACCGAATAAAGATTATCAGGAAGATATGTAAGTATCTCGTACGAAACATCGGTAAAAATATATCCGATTATAGCGGGAATAAGCAGTATAAGCGATATAATAAGTACGAGCTTGGGTTTGTTGATAACAAACCGCGATAGCTTCTCCATAGATTATCTCCTTAGTTTAATATATGAAAAATCGAAAGTAAATAAGAAATTATGCCTATAAGCAGAATTACCAAAAGAACAACTACAAGAGTCTTGATTTTTTCGTATTCGTCAGCGTTAAAAATATATCTCATTACAGAAACAAAATTCTTGCCGAAAAGGTCAAAATAACTTATTGTGTATGTTTCAAAAGATGAAGTATTGTTTTCGTCAATTGTAAATACTCTTACCCCTCTTGAAACCATATTACCGTAGCTTCTGAAAGACGCACCGGGGGTTTGAACTATATTTATTCCGTCGATTTTGCCTACGAAAGAGTTTAAATGATCGTGACCGAAAACCATTGCGCTGACATCGTCACGGCTTTTAACGGCTTCAAGAAGTCCGTTATCACTTGTATCACCCGTATCGCTGTTGGGATATTCAAATGCAAAACCCTTAGCTTTTTTATGATTAAGCTTATAAAAATTACCGTCAGGGCCTTTAACGGCGGATTTGTCATCACTTTTACATTTTTTGAAAAATTCGGAAACGCGCGGTATCGGTATATGTTGGAACATAAGAGACATTATCGGCTCGCCGCCGTTTTCTTTTGTCATCTCATCGCTTTTTCTTTCATACCATTGAACGGTTTTTTTCTCTACGCCGTCATATGTGCTGTTACCGTTTTCATCGGAACCGGCGGAATCCAACATCCATAGATTGTATTTAACTTTGCTGCCGTCCTTTGAATAAATAGGCACATTATATGTATCGCAGTCAACGCTTTTATCATCCTCATTGAAAGGAATACAATAATCATATTTTTTATAAATTTGTGCCTGCTCGTCCTTGCTTATGCAGTTCATATCGTCATGATTGCCGTAAATAAAAGCAAACGGGATTTTCCTTTTTTCAAGAGGTTTAAGCACATATCCCAATGCCGTTTCCATTCTTTTAAGAGTACCCTCTTTGGTCTTAACATTTTTTCTCTTTCCGATAGGAGCATCATTTATATGATTGCCGAGTATATTATCGCCCGTAAGAACAACCATATCGGGGTTAACCTTGCCGTATGCTTTATTAAGCATTTTAAGCATAGCTCTGCGCGGTATATGCATATCCTGCGCGTCGCTCACCTGCATAATGACGAATTTTCCGTTTTCATTAAATTTTAACTTTTCCTTATACATATAAATCACCAAAAATATTCGATTTTACTTATTGTAACATATTACTTATGTTATTGCAAGGAAATAAAATATGAAATTATTTCATACTGTTAAAGTAAACAATAATATTATTATTTTAATCAACGAAACGGCTTGCAACAGTTATAGTTACAAGCCGTTTATTGAATTCAGTAAGAGAGCGTCGTTATGAATTTATTTTGTAATCATCGAAGTAACCAGCGACACAATCAACTTAACGAATGAAACTACGAAGTTAACGATAGCTTCAATCAAAGTCGGTTCAACGAGGTCTTTGCCTGTATTTTCATCCTCCATAGGATAAATACGGTCGTTGACATTTTCACTTTCGCCCTCATATATGAGATATTGCGGATACTGCTCATCGCTCCAAACATTCATTCTGCCGCCATCCTTAAAGAGATGAAGCAAGAACTGATCTATTACTTTTGGATAATCATTATGAGTTATATCCTTTATGTACCATGTTGTGTCGGGGAAAAGTCCTTTTGAAGCGTCAACAATTTTATCGGGAGAAATATACTTATCTGTTCCGTTTTCCACAGCCTTAGCAATATATTCATCGCTGAGAGTCTTACCGATATTAGCGGATACTGCGCCGAAAGTCTGTTGCTTTACGGTAACAATGGTATCGCTCTGCTGATTGCTGTTTTCAACTACCGGGTAAAGCTGATATCCGTACTTAGCAACAATGTCAACCTGAACCCCGTCAGCTTCCATTTGCTTATACATTTCTTCAAGATTTACGGCAACATTATAATTCCACTCGTCGAGCTTCTCTATCATACCTGCGTATTTATCGGCGTCATCTGCAAATATGAACTGCTTAGCCTGTTCGTAGTATTCGGGTGAAACCATAGACCAATATCCGAGCATAGCGCCATATGAAAACTTCATAATACGCGGTACAACATCCTTGGCAATATCTTCATCAATAGTAGTATTTGCCATTCCGAGGAGCATATTAAGGCCGTATGTCTTATTAAGAAGCGTTATAAGTGTCTTTACAAATGAAAGTATAGCAGAATCTTCATCATCAAACTGCTGATTTATGAAAAAGTCAACCGAATCGGGATCTAAAACAATCCTTCCGGTGAAAAGGCTGTCGTTTATAGCCGTACCATTGGTGATGGGATTGTAAAGAACTACTGTGTTTATGTCGTCCCAACCGTATTCGGCAAAATATGCAGAAGCAATATTGGAGCCGAGACAACGGGCAAGAATGTTTACCTTATCATGACCTGTAACTTTTTTAACAGCTTCAATATAATCGTGAAGTCCATCGGCATTCTCACAAGGAGAAAGACGGCAGTCATACTGATAGAAATATCTGTATATGTATTCACTTGATGTATCGGGAGTGTCGCAATTCAAACCTTTGTGGACATCACGAAGCGTATCTTCGGACCAAGACCACTCTATACCTGAATTATCGGTTATTTCGCCGTTCTCATCAAGAGCGTATCCACCGTAAAGCTCTTCAAATGCATCTACAAGATAATCGTTGAATTCGGTAAAATCGTCATTGACAAGAGCTTTTGCCCAGATAGGAAGTATTCCTTTGAGCTTTTCCATTGCGACATTTTCATCAACAATGCCGAAAGCAGGTCCGTTTAAATCGTTCTTATCTTTATAGATTTTTGCTCGTCCCCTGACATAAATGATTGGGATTTCATCACAATCACATTTTTCGTTATCAACGGCTGCTGCGGCAGGAGCTATTATTACAAAACAAAGAGCAAAAACAACTACTACTGAAAGAATCTTCTTCAATATTCCGTTTTTCATAGTTAAACCTCCGATTTATTTTTTTTGCGCTATGAAGAATTATATCATATATGGTAGCTTATTTCAATACCCGAAACTAAAAATATACAGATTATTACAGCGCGATGACTGCCCGAAAAAGCTAAAACAGCCATTCGGGCAGTATTACTGATTATTTATTATGCTTTTTACCATAAAGTCTTTGGAAAAATTTTACGATTTCCGCAATAGGTATTACCAACAGAGCCAAAGCAAATGCAACGGCATACTCGGCAAAACTAATTGACTCAAATGAAAAAGCTTCTGCAAGGAAAGGTACATACAACACCACGGTAGTCAGAACAAGAGCTATGGCGGTCGATCCCCACAACCATTTATTTTGCTTTGTCATTTTAAAAATACTGCCGCGCTGTGAACGCATATTAAAGCTCTGGAAAATCTCAGCAAGACTCATTGTAAGGAAAGCCATAGTCATTCCATCGGGGCTGTTGGTGATTTCCCATCTGCCGGCTTCCATAAAATGACCGATAAAATATGACAGCAAAGTAACTGCGGCAACCATAAAGCCCTGATATGCAATATCAATACCTACACCGCCGGAGAAAATACCTGCTTTGGGATCACGCGGCGCTTTTTTCATAGAATCCTCTTCGCCGTGTTCCATACCGAGCGATAACGCCGGCAAGCTGTCGGTTATAAGATTTATCCAAAGCATATGCACGGGTTTAAGAATGGTGAATCCCATAAGCGTCGCTACAAAAACGCCTATAACCTCGGCAAGATTTGACGAAAGCAAGAATTGAATAGCTTTCTTGATATTGGAATAAATTTTTCTACCTTCCTCAACGGCTGAAACGATTGTTGCAAAATTATCGTCGGCAAGAATCATATCTGCAACATTCTTAGTTACATCTGTACCCGTTACGCCCATACCGATACCGATATCGGCCGATTTTATACTCGGTGCGTCGTTAACTCCGTCACCGGTCATTGCGGTTACCTTGCCCTTTGACTTCCATGCATTGACAATTCTAACTTTGTGTTCAGGCTGAACTCTCGCATAAACGCTGTAATTTTCAATAACTGCGTCAAGCTCTTCATCAGTCATTTTATCAAGTTCCTGTCCCATAATAGCCTGAGACGGATCTGTCAATATTCCAAGCTCCGAAGCAATCGCGGTAGCTGTGTCAATATGATCACCTGTAATCATTACGGCTCGTATTCCGGCTTCTTTACATTTTTCAACCGCGGCTTTGACCTCAGGACGAACCGGATCAATCATACCTTCAAGTCCGATGAAAACAAGGTCTTTTTCAAGCTCGGCAGGTTCAAAGCTCTCGGGAGTTTTATCATAAGCTCTGAAAGCCGCCGCAAGTACGCGCAAAGCCTTATCCGCCATACCTTTGTTGGTTTTTCTGATAGCCGCGATATTCTCGTCTGTAATAGGCTCTACACCGTTTGATGTGAGAATAGAAGTGCATCTCTTGAGAATTTCATCGGGAGCGCCCTTTGTATATTGCATATATATACCGTTTTCGCTGTGAACGGTACTCATCATTTTACGCGTCGAATCAAACGGAGCTTCACCGACTCTCGGTGCAATCTTTTTAAGTTCGTTTTTGTTAAGATTTACCTTGTGTGCATAATTAACGAGCGCGCACTCGGTAGGTTCGCCCACCGACTCGCCTGCGTCCTCGTCATACTCTGCGTCTGAGCAAAGACACATTGCTTTTGCGAGCAATTCTTCATTCTCGGAATAACAGTCAACAACCGTCATTTTATTCTGAGTCAGCGTACCTGTTTTGTCTGAGCATATAATCTGAGCACAGCCGAGCGTTTCGACAGCGGTAAGCTTTCTGATAATGGCGTTTCTTTTAGCCATTTTGGTAACGCCGATAGAAAGAACAATCGTGACAACAGCCGCGAGTCCCTCCGGTATGGCGGCAACTGCAAGACTGACCGCAATCATAAATGTTTCAAGAACAACATTTACATTGAATTCACCGGCTTCGATAAGTCCGACGACAAACATAAGCACGCATATTCCGAGCACGATCCAAGTAAGCACCTTGCTCAGACCGGCAAGCTTCTTTTGAAGCGGAGTAGCTTCGTCCTGAGCTTTGGTTATAGCGTCGGCAATTTTACCCATTTCGGTTTTCATACCGGTATCGCATACAACTGCGGTTCCTCTGCCGTAAACAACCGTGCTTCCCATATAAATCATATTTTTTCTGTCGGCAAGCGGTATATCCTCGTCAGGCAGCTCATCGGCATTTTTGATGACGGGAACCGACTCGCCCGTGAGCGCGCTTTCCTCAACTTTCATTGAAGCGCACTCAATAATCCTTGCGTCGGCAGGTACTGCGTCTCCGGCTTCGAGCATAATAATATCGCCGGGTACAAGGTCTTCGCTGCGTACAACAACCATCTTTCCGTCGCGCAGAACCTTAGAATTAGCCGCCGACATTGTTTTGAGAGCTTCAATAGCTTCTTCCGCTTTACTCTCCTGAATAACGCCTAATACCGAATTAAGAATTACAACAAACAGTATGATAAATACATCTGCAAAAGATTCGCCCTCACCGCCCGATGCGTTTGAATAAACGGTAGTTATTGCAGAGAGAACTGCCGCAACAAGCAAAACTATAATCATAGGATCTGCAAGTTGCTTCAAAAAGCGTTTTACAAGGCTTTCCTTCTTGCCCTCGGCAAGCTTATTCTTGCCGTGCTGTTGAAGGCGTTTTTCGGCTTCCGAAGCCGAAAGTCCGGTTTCAGACGATTTCAGAGAATTAAAAACCGTCTGTCGGTCAACTGAGTAGAATTTCATAGAAATCCCCTTTCTGTTTAACTTTAACTTTAAATTAAACAAAAAACCGAGTCAGCTTTTGAGCTGTAACTCGGTAAAATATCACGCACAGCAGAAAAGCTGCACATGAGTCTCGTCTATAAAGATATGCCAGGCGAAAGCCGTGTAGCTGTTGACATATCACACTATCGTGTAAACTACTCCCCCATGGGCTTTGTTTGAATTTATTTTAACAAACAAAACAACAGTTGTCAAGTAAGCAGTTATATTTTTTACAAATTTTTATACTATTGTTATAAATTGTATAAATAAATTTATAAATTCATTCAGAAACATCAGGCTAAATCATACATTATATCGAGTAGTTTGGAGCCTGTTTCAGTTCTGAAAACATTATTTTTAAAAGTATAAATACTTTCGATGCTTAAATTATCCTCATACGCATTAACAAGAAAATCGGCTTCCAGCAAAATTCTGTAATCAAGACCGTCTACATCGGTATAGGTGTGATGATGCGCTATCAAAAAGCACACACGGTCAATCTCTTCATCCGTTACATCATCAAATTTTTCAAGAATTTCTCTTGCATAGGCAGGGCCTTCTTTTTCCTGAAGCTTGCCGTCACATTTACCGTATTTTTGTTCACATGGGCGGATTCCTATATCGTGCAGAATAGCTGCAATATCAAGAATTTTTTGAGTTTTACTATCAAGCTTTTCCGATTTGCCAATCATATGAGCATATTCATAAACCTTTGTAAAATGCTGAATACGCTTTGAGTCTCCTCTATTAAATTCTGTCGCTTCCATAATCAGACATTCATTTAACATATAATCATCTCTTAGAAATTATTGTATCGCATAAATAAAAATTATCAGCGTTCCATACCGCAATTATAAAATTTAATATTTCCGTTGTTTCCGATTTCGGCAATTATACCGTTTTCGGCACCGGTTGTTAAAATAGTGCTGTCTGCTATTCGCTCAATTCGCCAAAGAATAGGTTTGGCAGGTCCGTTCTTTTTGTTTGTGATAACACAGTATTCGGGAGAAAGCGTTTTTATCCATTTAGATGAAGTAGAGCCGTAATATCCGTGATGACCGACTTTTAAAAGGTCGATATCACCGATTTCGGGAGCAAGCCTGTCCTCGTCGCCGCTGAGATTGTCAATATCTCCCGACAGGAATACTCTTGTTCCGTTTTTTTCAATAAGAACTCCAAAGGACTGGTCGTTTTCTCCGAGTTTTTCTTCGCTTATATTATCCTCAACATTGAAAAGCGTCACAGTAAAATTTCCGAGCTTGAATGGGTTTCCGTCAGGATTTGAAATGATTGTTACATTTTTTGCTTTGAGCGCATTTACTGTCTGATCGTACACTTCCTGATTATCCCATTTTTCGTTTTCTTTGTCATTTATTTTACTGCTGTCATATTCTTTCAGATACGCTCTGCCGATTTCGATATCATCATCAGAAATAACCGTATCGAAGCCGCCTAAATGGTCGCTGTGGCTGTGCGTACCCAAGATGAAGTCAAGTTTTACTTTTCCGTTTTGGTCAGAGGCGTTTTTCTTCAAATAAGAAACAACTTCATCTTCATAGCCTGTCAATTCAAGGCTTTTGAATCCTCTCGGATTATCATTATCCTCGCCCGCGTCGATAAGAGCAAACTTTCCGTCGCTCTCAATCAAAATAGCGTCTGAGCTTCCGGTATTAAGGAAGTGTATGTAATCTCCGCCGCCAGCAAGCTCATTTGCATTTAGAACTTCAAGATTTTTTCTGTTATTTACTAAGGAATATTCCGGTTTAATTATAAAAATACTTATCGGAATCATAGCAACAACAATAACCGCAAGCAAAATAATCAATAAATTTTTAAACATCTTTTTCATAAACATACCTCATTAAATTCAAATAATTTGAATAGTATAATTTATTCCTGCTTAGCTATACCGTAAAGTACAAAGTCGAGAATTCTTTCAAGATTTTTTTCGTGATTCAAAAAATACGAGTCAAAGCTGTCGTTATCATTTTTCCTGACAGCGAGGAAGCTGTTGAACATATTTTGAAGAAGCGAATAGTATTCGAATGCGTCCTCTTTTGAAATACCGTCTCTCAGTTTTATATTTTCTATTGCTGTCAAATAAATCCCTCGGTTAAATTTATCGAATTTACTTTTTACAGCCATAATTTTTTCAGATAAATCGGATTTATTGGACGGTTCGGTAGAAAAAATCAATCTGCTGTCATTGGGATGAGTTTGAAAGAAGCTATACCGTTCCTCCATATATAACTTGAAATTACTGCCGAAGTTTATGCGGCTCATAAATGATATAAACTCTTCAACCGCATTCTCTAAACAGCAAAGATAAAGTTCTTCTTTATTTTTATAATTATGATAAACAAGTCCTTTTGAGATGTTATTTTTTTGACAAATACTGTTAACCGAAGCGCCGGCATAACCGCACATTGCAAATTCCTCCGAAGCCGCTTTAAGTATTTTTTCTTTCGTCAGTTCTGTTTTTAAATCTTTTTTCATAATTTCACCTTTTATTATTGACAATTCGGTCAATAATATATATAATTATTGTTGACTGCACGGTCAATAATAGTATATAAACATTCGCAGTCATTGTCAAGAAATTTTTTATTATGAGAAAACGGAGGAATTAAGTCAAAATGAGAATCAACCTGAAAGACAAAACAACCAAAGAAATACTCGCATTTTCTCTAATGCCTTTCGGTATGAGTGTAATCTACACCTTAATCGGAACGGCATTAAATATGTACTTCACCGATGTGCTTGGACTTTCTTTGGCAATGACAAGCATTGTTCTGTCAGCTACTAAAATCTGGGACGCTATCAATGATCCGATAATGGGTATGATAGTAGATAAGACTCATACAAAGCTTGGTAAATGCCGTCCGTACATATTTTGGATGAGCGGACCTGTTATTATTGTAACCGCGCTTCTGTTTGCTCCCGTAAACTTCTGTCAGAAAGGTAATTTCATTTTTGCGATAATTGCTTATCTTCTTTATTATACCGTTTATACCGCTCTTGATATACCTTATCAAGGATTAACTCCGCTCGTTTTCCCCGAAGATAAAAAACGAGTAAAGGCCGTTTCTTTCAGTAATATTCTCGGTTCTCTCGGCTCGGTTCTTCCGTCAATCCTTTTCTTCACGGTTGCCGGTTTCTGGGGCAGAGATAATCAGAAGATGGGTTACTTCGGCTCAGCTTTAATTTTCGCCGTTTTAGCCGGAATACCGATGTTCCTTTCAGGATTCGGTATAAAAGAAAAGGTATATATTCCTCCGAAAAAAGAAAAATATTTTGACGGTTTAAAGATTGTATTTAAAGATAAAAAATTTGTGTGCCTTGTTATAGCCGCATTCTTTTCATCTCTTATGAACATCGGCAGTATGTTCCTGCCATATTTTGCAAAGTGGAACTGCGCCGGTGTTATTCCGATAGATTCGCTTTGTAATTGGATTCAAAACACTTTCGGCATTTCAATTCAACTCACAAGTGAGGGACTTCTGACTCCCCTGCTTCAAGTTGGCAGCGGCCTTTCATATATGATTTCAATGGCCATTGTTCCCGTTCTGCTTAAAAAGACTGATAAGAAAACGCTTTGGATCGGAGTTTCTCTTGCCGGTATCGTTGCGGATATTCTCTGCTTCATAATAGGCGTTTGGGTTGTTCCGTACAATACAGTTGCAGGCGCAATCGTTTATACGGTTATCAGATTCTTTACGAACTTCCCTGTCGGTATGATAACTGTTCTTCTGATAGCTATGTTCTCAGATGTCATTGACGACCTTGAAATGAGAACCGGCAAGCGACTTGAAGGTACAGTTTTCTCATTCAGAAGCCTTGTAGGTAAAGTTTCTTATGCTGCGTTTAATGTTATCATGCTCAACATTGTCGATAAATTCGGTTACAACGCCGACTTAATGACAAAGCTTACAAATAACCTTACAAAGCCTCTTATTCAAAGCACAACTCATGCGTCTGTAATTGGCGGCGTAGATTACACCATGCTTTTAAATGTAATCTTCTTTATGTTAACCGCTCTCGGCGCAGTCGGACTTCTTTTGCAGACAATTCCTATGTTCTTCTACAAGTTTGACGAAAAAGCTCAGGAAGGCAAGTTAAAGGCTTTCAGAGAAGAAAAGGAAGCCAAAGAAAAGGCTATGTTAAACGAAGCAGCGTCAATGGCGCAAGCCGAGTAATTACTATATAAATTAAAATGAGACGGTACCTAATATGGCGCTGTCTCATTTTTTGTGTTTATCAGATATTCTTGTATGCTTCGCACAGCGTTTGATCCGTCTGATGCTGCCGATAAGAACTGTCTAAGCGGCTTTGTTCTAATGTCTCCGGCGGCAAAAATTCCGGGAATGTTTGTTTTACAATTTTCATCGGCAACAATAAATCCGTTTTCAAGTTTTATCGGAAGATTTTTCAAACAGTCTGTAACAGGTTGGATTCCGACAGCAATAAAAACGCCGTCAACCATAATTTCCTTTTCAACGCCTTTTTCTAAAAATTTTAGCGCTGTTACTTTATTTTTACCGATAATTTCTTTGATTTGTGCTTCAAGTATTATTTTTACATTTTTAAGCTCCTGAACGAGCGCGGTTCGGCTTTTAGCCGCCCGAAAAACCTTACTGCGATGAATCAAGGTGACGGTACTACAAATGTTGGAAAGATAAATTACATCTTCTATCGCTGTATCTCCTCCACCGATTACAGCAATATCTTTATCGGCATAAAACGAGCCGTCGCAGGTTGCACAGTAGGAAACTCCTTTGCCTGAAAATTCATTTTCACCGGGAATTTCAAGTTTTTTAGGCTTAGCTCCCGTAGCAATTAAAACTGTTTTTGCTGTAACAGTTTCGCCGTGAGTTGAACTGATTATTTTATAATTGCCGGAATTTGTGATGGAATCAACATTAAAATAACGAATTTCAGCACCAAGTGAAACAGAATGATTTAAAATTTTTTCACTTAACTCTATGCCGCTGATATTTTCAAATCCCGGGTAATTCTGCACGGAATGAGCTGACATAATCTGTCCGCCGCCTATTCCGTCCTTTTCAAGAACTATAAAGTTAATGCCTGCCCTTGCAGCATATATTGCCGCAGTAAGACCGGTAGCTCCTGCCCCGATAACAGCTAAATCAAACATAATTATAATTCCCCATTGTGCATTTTATCTTCAAAATAAAACGATATAATCAATCATTTTTCTTTTTTATCATATGCAGTACATTATAATCTATTCATAATAGTTTTAATGAGAAATTATTAAGTCTGTTTTCGCATTTATATCAATACATAAATTTTTAAATTTAAAATATAAGCCTTTTTATAAAATAATTATCAGAAAATTTAGCTAAAAGTATTGACTTTTGTACCAAGTATTGTTATAATATCAATCGTTCCGTGAGGGACACAATTAAATATGCGAGAGTGGCGGAATCGGCAGACGCGCACGTTTGAGGGGCGTGTGGTAATCCCGTACGGGTTCAAGTCCCGTCTCTCGCACCATAGTGAGTATTCATAAGGGATTTGACTTATGGATACTCAATTTTTATATAATTATCCCTTTTTACAGACAATAACAGCGGCTCGTATTAACAAGCCGCTGTTATCAAAATTTATCAAAAAATTATGTATCGTTTTCATCCTTTTTAATACCGAAAATCAATCTTAATAATCCTCTCAAAAATCTCGGACTTTCAACTGTAACCACTTTCATATGTAAGCCTCCCGTTATTTAGCTATGAAGATGCCGAGTATTACAAGAGCCGTTGCAAGTATTCCTACAATTATTGACTTAGGACATATCAACGCAATGACCATCCCAAGGCCAAAAGCCGAAAAAAGCAATCCGATATTGCAGCAGTTACGGCCTCTGTTTCTTCTCATACTCACCACCGCCATAGTCTTTTACTAACATCATATGGCTTTGGATGAAAAGTGTTACAACTGCCAGTCTTTTATGTCTTTAACTTCATTATACAGGGTTTTATAGCTTTCGTAGCGCGACGGATTGATTTCTCCGTCGGAAACAGCTTCTGAAATTTTACAGCCTTTATCATTTACATGCGCGCACGAGGTGAATTTGCATTTCCCGATGTACGGTTCAAATTCCGGGAAACATTCGGCAAGTTCATCTTTTTTTATTATATCATTAGTCATAAAATCAAGTGATGAAAATCCCGGAGTATCGGCAAGATATCCGTTTGAATATTTATATAACTGAACATGGCGAGTTGTATGTCTTCCTCTACCGAGCTTGCGGCTTATTTCTCCGGTTTCAAGCGAAAATTCAGGTTCAATACAATTAAGCAATGATGATTTTCCAACTCCCGAATTTCCCGTAAATACGCTTATGCAACCGTCAAGTTCTTTTTTAAACGAATCTATCCCCTCTCCTGTTTTGCAGGAAACAGAATAAGTTGGAATACCTGCGGCTTTATAAATCTCCGTAAGAGATTCGGCGCTTGACAAATCATTCTTTGTAAAAACTACAACAGGAGTTACTTTTTTATAATAAGCAATCGCCGTAAGCCTGTCAATTATCAAAAGGTTCGGATTAGGTTCACAGGTTGAAGACACAATAATAAGCTTATCAACATTGGAAATCGGCGGTCTGTTAAATGAATTTCGCCTTTCTGCGATGCTGTCAATCGTATTTTTACCGCTGTCATCAACGGTTATGGTTACGATGTCACCGACGAGCGGTATAATTTTTTCCTTGCGAAAAATTCCCCTCGCCTTACATTCATATATTTTCCCGGCGGCCTCTACATAATAGAAGCCGCCGATGCCTTTTACAATAATTCCGTTTAATACCAAACTTATCAACCTATCGTAATTACAATTTCTTCGTCACTGGACGCCTTTATACCGAAATTAGGAGTCTGCTTGATTACCTTGCCTTTTGTAGCTTCATCGGAAGAGGTTTCATATTTAGTTGTCACATTTTCAAATCCGCTGTCCGAAAGTATTTTTTTAGCTTCCGCCTCTGTGTGTCCGAGAACATTCGGAACTTCGGTAGTCGGCATATCAAAATATGACTGATTTGTAATCAAAACAGGCGTCGCAGCGAAATTAATATTACATTTAAAAATTATATTACCGTCAGCAAAAACTCTAAATACCGAGTTTGCTTCTGCGCTGCTTACATCAAAATTATACTTACTGCCGTCAAGATAGATTGACTGAGAGAAGATTTCTTCCGAATCAAGCGTAGCTGTAACAAGTGCATATTCGCCTGTATTGGGCAAAGTAACTTCAACACTTGTCGTCTGCTCTATCTTAGCTCCCTTGCTTATCGTAACCGTAACGGTAGAGCCGTAAGGTATCTTTGAACCTGAAAAAGTATTTGATACTACATATCCGAGTTTTACCGTATCGTTGTATTCCGAGGCAATTTTTACATTAAAACCAAGGGAAGTCAAGGCCTGTTTTGCGCCGTTTTCTGTAAGTCCGGATACATCGGGAACAGGAACAAGCTTTTCAACATTACCGTCATAAGAAACATATTCAATCGTAACTACCGAACCTACGGAGACCTTTGTACTTTCAGACGGTGAAACGCTGATAACCGTACCTGCGGGAATATCCGGATAGTCCTCGGATTTTGCTTCCTTTTCCTTAACCTGGAAGCCCGCCTGAGTAAGTTGAGTTACAACATTTACATAATCCTCACCGATAAGTCCTGTCGGAACTTCTATAAGCTCGCTGTCGGTAGCAATTACGAGATTGATTACAACTTTATTAGGAACAATCTTTGTACCCGCTTCCGGATCCTGCGATATTACGGAATCGGGAGTAACACTCGAATCAACTTTCTCGGTTATTTCAAAGGTAAAATCGGGATATTTCTCTTTAAAGCTTTCTTCGGAATATATTTGGCCTTTAAAATCAGGTACTTTAACCTTGACATTTCCGGTAAAATACCCCTTACTGTAAAGAATTCCGAAAACAGAACCGAGAACAACAACGAGCGCAACGATAATTCCGACAAGAATCGGAATAGTTCTGTTTTTGACAACCGGTTCATTGTTGTCATTAGCGGAGATATCAACCGAATTGTTTCTCTCCGACTTAACGACGGGAATATATTTAGTCGGTTCGTTGTTTGTGTAAGTATAGTCGAATTTTACAGAAGGATTGCGCTTGAATTCTTCGAGATCAAGCAACATTTCTGCCGCCGACTGATATCTGTCATGAACATTCTTCTGCATCGCTTTTAAGACGATTTGTTCAAGACCGACAGGTATTTCGCTGTTTAATTCGCGCGGTTTAACAGGATCTTTCTGCAACTGCATAAGCGCAACGGAAACAGTATTGTCAGAATCAAACGGAAGCTTACCGGTAAGCATCTCATAAAGCAT
>JAQXHF010000022.1 GCA_029007095.1 Clostridia bacterium
CTTTTAAGGACAGCTTTTCAAAGTCTTTCTTTGACATTACAACATCATTTAAACCTTTTCTTTTAGGCGTGACAGGCTCTTTATCAGCTAACATAACAAGTGCTTTCTTTTCTGCTTCTCCCTCGGCTTTTAGTTCTTCAACTGTTTTGTGCTTAGGTGTTTCTCCTGTAAGAAAATTACAGTGATATCTTGTTTTACACAGATTGTCTATTTCCTTTGATAAGCCTGACATTGCCGCTCTGCTGCTGAACTTCTTACCGCATAGTTTACCGTTAATCTCGGGAATAACCAGACAATGTATATGCTCAAGAGATGTCTTTACTTCTCCGTTTTCTATGTAGTCGTGTACCTCATCCACATGAAGATTTCCTTGTATTATGTTGCGTTCTCCGAAGTCCTTTGAAAACAATTCCATTACATCATTAAAGAATGCTTTTTTATCCGAAACATCTTTCGGTATCGGAACGCATAGAGCAAAAGCTACGACTCTGTCCTTTCTCTTGTTCTGACCCTCTACCTTGTCTAATGCGGCTATTCGGGATTTGTATCGCTCCTGAGCGGCATTGTAGTCAATGCCTTCCCAATCAACATTACCCGAGGTTAAGTCTTTGTTTATGTCTTTGTTGCTATGCTCATGCTTTAATCTTTCGCTTGAGTCATTATGCCTTATGTATGCCGAAACAGGCTTACCGTTCTGCTTTATTTTTTCGAAATTTACACTTGACATTTCTTTATCTCCTATAGTTTTATTTATGCACTTTGTAAAGTATTGCTCCTAATACTTTGCAAGCAAAGTTTAGTCGCAAGGGCGTTCCTCCCTTGACCCTCCTTTCGAACAGAGCAACGCTGCGGAGATTTAGTTTTATTCTATCTCTATTATTTACGGGGGTGCATATCGCCCGTCGGATAAAATATCCCCTTTATACCAATATGTTAGCCGGCCTTCGAAAATGGTTTGAGCTTTTTTAAAATCGAACAAACATATTCTCATATAGAGGACAAAAAAATACAGCCACTCGAAAAAAGTGACTGTAAAAGTATTGAATTTCCTCGAAAGAAATTTTTATTTGAGGTGAAAGAATGGCTAAAACAAAAAGAACAAAAAGAGCAGATGGACGATATGAAAAAACGGTTACGATTGGCTATGATGAAAAAGGAAAGCCGATAAGAAAGCATATATACGGACGCACAAACAAGGAGGTTAATGAGAAGATAAATGAGCTTCGCATATCCTTGTGCAAGGGATTAGATATATCGGCACAAGAGAATACCTTTTCGGTATGGGCAGACCATTGGCTTAGTTTTAAGAGGGCAAATATCGGTAATTCGCAGTACACACATTATGTGACATATATCAATTATTTAAAGGGATATATCGGCGATATGGCCTTAAAGGATATACGTTTATTGCACATACAGACAGTGATAAATGACCTGTATGAAAGGAATCCGAACACAAACAAGCCGTCGTCCAAGAAAACACTGAAAGAAATCAGAGGGACGGCAAAGCAGATATTTGAGTTTGCCATAGATAACAAGGTGTTGGATTACAACCCTGCCGATAAAGTGAAAATACCGAAAGAAGCGGAAGAAAAAGAACGGGAGGCATTAACAAATGAACAACAGCGATGGATTACCGAAATGTCTCACGAAATGCAGACGGCGGCAATGATAATGCTTTACGCAGGATTAAGAAGGGGAGAACTTCTTCCTTTATTATGGACAGATATTGACTTCAAGAAAAGGACTATTACCGTAAACAAGGCAGTTGATTTATCGTGTGATAAGGCTGTATTAAAGGGAACAAAAACCAAAGCCGGAAACCGAGAGGTTATTATGCCGGATATACTTGTTGATTATCTCAAAGAGATAAAGCGGACAAATATCCTTGTTTGCCCCTCTCCGAAAGGTAAGATATATACAGCTACGCAATGGAGAAGGGCATGGAACAGCTATTTGTATGCGTTAGACTTAAAATATGGGAAGAACAAAGACAGAAAGACCAAGTATGATAAGCGTTACAAGGGGATATCAATAGACAGAATTACTCCCCATATGTTAAGGCATACATACTGTACTAATTTAATATTGGAAGGCGTTGCGCCCGTGACGGTTAAAGACTTTATGGGACACGCAAGCATACGAATTACTCTCGATATTTATACACACATAACGGAAGAATTTAAGGAAAACGATATGAATAAATACAACGATTTCTTGAAAAATACCGTCAATAATTTTACTGAACAACCTGATATTCCTGCTTGATTAACTGTTGACAGGTTGTTTTTACTGTGGTATATTGTGAACATAAACAACTTTTTAAGTGGAAAACAGTTGGATTTTTATTGCTTGCTGTCGTCAGATGTCGTCAGCACAATGCGTAAATCCCTTGATACATAAGGCTTCCGAGACTTTTTTACTGTGCCTGTTAACCGCGGTGTCACAGGTTCGAGCCCTGTTTGAGGCGCCATAAATCCGTTCACATTTGTGGGCGGATTTTTATATCTTTACTATCAACTACACTCTTTAAGAAAAATTTTTCGTGAACGGATTTTTAGTGAAAAGAATTTAACATTACAATAGAACCAAATCACATAAAAAATGAAATATATTCACTGATAAATAAAGTAAGCTTTGCATTTCATAAAATTTAAAATATGATATATGATATTACTACTTCCTGAAAATTAAACTTACAAAAACTTTTTATGATTTTAATTTGCATCTTGCAATCCAGGGAGATTTTAGTTAAAATAATTACAGAGCATATTTGTCTAATCCTTTTAACAACATTCTTCTTTTTCATTTGGGTGGATTTTCAAATATGCTCTACTGTTTTTTATATTGCTCTATTATTTACCCCAACATTTATTATAGTGCCGGTTTTTCGTCGTTTTTGAACACTTTTTTGGGCTTAGGTTTTAATGAACCCCTTTAAGGACTTGTTGGACTCGAACCTGTTATCTTTGCAACAGGTACGCCTGTTGAAACAGGCTATCTACGGTCGGAAATGCCGATTTTATGTTGTTTGAGTAAAAGAGCATCACAATTGTATGTGGCGCTCTTTTGTTATATGATCATTACAATCCGTACATCTGTTGGCTATAAGTATCAATATCGTAGGCATTATAATTGCTGCTGCCAAGAGTACAGACTTCTATATTTTCGTATGATGATAAGTTATTGACTGCTGCTTGGATAATTGTATATTTTACAGAGAAATACTGTACTTATCAGATCAATACACTGTACTTATCAGATCAATAAATAGCATATTGAATTTTCTGAAACTGTGTGGTATAATAATATAAAACCGATTTCATAAAAGGAGCATTTGAATAAATGAATATTTCCGAATTTGCCGAATATGCAGGCGTATCAAAATCGGCAGTCAGCAGATATTTTAATAACGGCTATCTCGGCGATGATAAGCGTGAAAAAATCGAAAAGGCAATAGAAGAAACCGGGTATTCTCCCAGTTTTTCGGCTCAGGCAATAAAAACAAGAGTTACAAAGCTGGTGGGAGTAATAATCCCAAAACTGTCAAGTGAAAGCTGTGCAAGAATAACCGAAGGGATAAGTCAGGTGCTGTACGATTATGGCTATCAGATACTTCTTGTAAACACCGCCAATGACTATAACAAGGAGATAGAATATCTCGACCTTTTCCGTCAGAACAGAGTTGACGGAGTTATTTTCCTTGCGACGATATTTACCGATGTTCACCGCTCTCTGATGAATAAAATGCACATTCCTGTTGTTGTGGTGGGTCAGCAGTACAAAGGCTTTAGCTGTGTGTGTCATGATGATTACGGCGCTGCATACGCTCTCGCCGAGCTTATGATAAGCAAAGGTGCAAAACGTCCTGCGTATATTGGCGTTACCGATGATGACAAGGCGGCAGGAGAAGCTCGTCACAATGGCTTTTTGAAAGCGCTTTCGGATAATAATATCAGGCTTGAAAAACAGTACAGCGCCATTTCGGAATTTAACGTTGACTCTGGATATAAATGTGCAAAAAAGATACTTTCTGGTAATGAATTGCCCGACTGCATATTTTGTGCAACGGATAATATCGCTGCAGAAGCAATGCTGTTCTGCTGTGAAAACGGGATAAAAATACCCGATGATATAATGATATGCGGCATGGGCGATTCAAAGATAGGGGCAATAACATCGGTTCCGCTTACTTCCGCAAGACTTCATTACAAAACAGCCGGAATTGAAGCTGCGCAGATGCTGCTTAATTCTATCGGCAGAAGCTCAGATGTGCCTAAGATAATGAAGCTTGACTACGAAATAGTTGAAAGAGAGTCCACAAACAGGGCGTAATACTAAACACCAATAAAAAACGGAAAAAATCTGCGCCGAAATCCACTATATGCAAGATTGTCGGCTTGATTTTTTTCATATTTTAAATGGTGTTTAGCATAAAAATATGAAACCGTGTGAAACCAACCATTTCTCTGAAAAAAGTTAATATGTTTTGTCAATGGACAAATCTGAATTTAAGGAGTATAATTTAATCAATAAATGAAATTGGTTTCATAAACAATGTGAAACGCAATAAATGAAAGAGGGATCGGGTATGGATCACAAAAAGACAGCTCAAGAGATACTTTCCGCAATAGGCGGAAAAGACAACCTTGCAAGTGCGGCACATTGTGCAACAAGACTCCGACTTGTTATCGCAGACAACACAAAGATTAAGAAATCGGTGCTTGAAAGCATTGACGGCGTAAAAGGCGTGTTTGAAGCATCGGGTCAGCTTCAGGTCATTATCGGAACAGGCACGGTAAACAAGGTTTATGATGAATTTATTGCGGAAGCGAACATCGAAGCAGCTTCAAAGGAGGACGTAAAGGCGGCTGCGGCTGCAAAGTTGCCGTGGTATAAGAAGGCGATAAAGGCTCTGGGAGATATTTTTGTTCCCATTATCCCTGCCATAGTTGCAACAGGACTTCTGAACGGTCTGCTTGGGGGTCTTGTTCAGGTATTCCCCGATATGGCAAGCTCACATATTTATGAGCTGCTGAATATTTTCTCAAATACGGCTCTCACATTCCTTCCTATACTTATCGCAATATCCGCAGCAAAGATATTCGGCGGAAATCAGTTCCTCGGTGCTGTCATTGGTATGATAATGATACATCCGAATCTTGTAAACGCATGGACAGTCGCAGGGGGGCGGAAACCACAACTCTCTGGTCATGGTTCGGCTTATGGGATATTCAGAACGTTGGATATCAGGGACATGTTATCCCCGTTATTATTTCGGTATGGCTTATGTCGGCTATTGAAAAGAAGCTACATAAAAAAGTCCCCGAAATGCTCGACCTTTTCGTAACTCCGCTTGTATCGGTCCTTGTTGCGGGATTTTTCAGCCTTACACTTATCGGTCCTGTATTTGCACAGCTTGAATCATGGGTCCTCAGCGGTGCACAGGCTCTCATAGCAATTCCTTTCGGTATCGGTGCATTCATTATGGGCGGTGTTTATGCTCCCACAGTAGTTGCAGGTGTGCATCATATGTACAACGCCATTGAAATGATGATGCTTGCCGATAATGGCATGAACACATGGATGCCTATCGCAACAGCAGCTAATGTTGCACAGGGTGCAGCAGCTCTCGCAGTAGC